>NZ_JIAK01000032.1 GCF_000620765.1 Desulfovermiculus halophilus DSM 18834 | reverse complement strand
ACTGTGCATCTTTCTGCAGTCTTTTTGATGCTTATAGACTCCTTGAGAGCAATTGCCATATTTAACCATTGTTCTTTTTTACGAAGATGGGCCAAAGATGTACCTGTAAGCGAATTGAATGTACGATTACAATCCATACACATAAATCTTTGTAATCCAGACTGTATTCCCCATTTTTTAACTTTTATTGATTTACAATATATACATTTAAGATCTGACAAGATACGACTATCTATTATAGACACTACTTTCTTAAACGAATCAATTTCATCAATTGCTTTCTTGATTTCTTCTTTCTGTTCAGGTGTTAGATCATCAATAATGGCCAATAAATTTTGAAATATTGATTTATCCATGGTGCTCTCCTTTTAATCACAGTATACTGCATTTCCGAGAGGAGAGCAACTATTAATGAAAATTAAGCCTTTCTTTTTCTTGCATTCTCATAATGCTTATTAACTTATCAATAAACTACAAAATAACCGGACATCTAACCGGCATGCCTCGAATTGAGGCACCAGAATCAAATATACAGCTCCTTTATATGCTATCTAAGGCCATTGTCGCTGAATCAATAATTCCAATTCAGTATTTGGAGGTGGACCCCAAAGGTTGGACAGCCTGATGGGTGCGGTAAGCTAAGAGGCAGTAGAAAAAGTAGAAGTAAAAAGACATCAGGCGACCTCGGCGAAAGGACGAGGTAAATCGAAGTAAACCTCATCCGGGGTTCTATTGTCAAGAGCTGAATGAGCTCTGTCGTGGTTGTAAAAGGCGATCCAGGCACAGAGGCCCTTGCGCAGGGCCGAACCGCTGTCAAACGAGTGCAGGTAAAGGTACTGGTGCTTGATGGTCCACCAGAGCCGTTCCACGAATATGTTGTCCTGGCAGCGCCCCCTGCCGTCCATGCTGATGGCGATCTGGTTGTCCCTGAGGACGTTGACAAAGTCGTTGCTGGTAAACTGAGCTCCCTGGTCAGTGTTGAAGATTTCAGGCCGTCCGTAGCGGCTCAGGGCCTCTTGGAGGGCATCAACGCAGAAGTCTGGCTCAAGGGTATTGGAAATCCGCCAGGAGAGGATTTTGCGGCTGTTCCAGTCCATGACGGCTACAAGGTACATGAATCCATGCTCCATGGGGATGTAGGTGATATCGGTGGCCCATACCTGATTGGGCCGATCGATAGTCAAGTTTCGAAGCAGATAGGGAAAGATCCGGTGCTCGGGATGGGGCCGGCTGGTGCGCGGCTTGGGGTATACGGCCTCAATGCCCATCAGCCGCATCAACCGCTGAACATGCTTTCGATTGACAACGATGCCCTCGCGTCCGAGCTGGCGCACCATCGAGCGGCTGCCCCAGCACGGATGCTGTAAATACAGCTCATCGATCTTGCGCATCAGCTTCAGATCCTCGGCCTTTACCGGGACCGGGGTGTAGTAATATGAAGATCTGCTCAAATCCAACAATTGGCACTGGCGTGATATGCTCGGCTCCTGTTTCTGCGGCTCAACCATTTGCTTTTTCTCTTTACCGCTCAGGCGCCGAGCTTGCGTGCTAAAAAATCGTTTTCCACCTTCAGCTGGCCTATCTGCCGGTAGAGCTCTTCGGTGTGCGCCTCGGCTTGCTTGCGGCCCTTATGGCCCTTTTCAAACAGCTCTGCGGCCCCGTCCAGAAGCTGTCGCTTCCAGGACGAGATCATCGTCGGATGCACACCGAAGCGACTGGCCAGCTGGGCGGTGGTCTCTTCGTTCTGAATCGCTGCCAGGGCGACTTTGGCTTTGAACTCGGCACTGTGCTTTTTGCGCTTGGTTCCCATCGTCAGTTCCTCCATCGTTAAGGGGTCTGACTCTTAGCTTAGCACACTGTCCAGTTTTCGGGGACCACCGCCTTTATCAAAAAAAGCTTTAATATTATTTATTTTTCAGTTTGCCTTGTTATTTTTAATGGCTTACAAAAACAAAAATAAAATCAAGAAATACACATTGAATAATAACTATGCATTTGAAATTGTATTTCTTTCGGTCGGCATTACTTATCTTATTTCAATTATAACCTTGAGATGGATTTCACATTTCGATGGTTTCAATTATCGACTTTTATCTCCTGGAACATTCTTGATCTATATTACGTTAATCAGCTTTTTACAAAAATCGTGTTTACTAAAAAACAACGAATGGATGAAACACTTTTTGGTCTTTATTGCCCTATTTTCATTCTTACTTAATATTGGATACAGATCAACCGACTACTTACTCCACGACAAGTCATACACTCAAACCATATATAAAATTGAAAATAAATATGAAGACATAAATCCTGGTTCGGTAATTGTATTTCCTGAAAATCACCTCAACTATTTACGATTAGACTTAGATTTTGCAAAACCTTACTATACTCCATATTATAAGACACAAGAAAAATGGTCTAATTTTATAAAAAGGATTGACTTCAAAGAAAATATTTACGTAAACACTAATATTGATCTAAAAATCAATAGATTTCATAAGTCTGTCGAAAAAAAATTACAGCAAATAAACAAATTCCAGTTGTACAAGTTAAAATAGATGAAAATTGTTTTTTTATATCTCATTTTTGCCCTTATCTCTATATCTATAAATCTGATAACTCAATGGCCCTTCTTTCACTTTTTTCAAGGCCCTTGGGTCATCTATGCTGCCCTGGCAGCAGGGACACTCACTGGCCTGCTCACCAAGTACGCCTTGGACAAGCGTTGGATCTTCTATTACCAGCCCACGAGCACTCAGGACAATGCGGCCAAATTTGTGCTCTACAGCCTTATGGGGGTGGTGACCACCGCCATCTTTTGGGGTACGGAAACCGCTTTCTTTTTCCTGTTCGACTTTCCTGGATCGCAATACGTAGGCGGCGGCATAGGTTTGACCATCGGCTACACCACCAAGTACTTCCTCGATAAACGCTTTGTATTTAGGACATCCACATGCACCTTACAGGATGGGGCCGCTACCCGGCTGTAGACGCCGCCCCGGTAGCCTTTCCCAACCCGCGCGCCCTGGCGCAGAAGCTTTCTGAAATCGGCCCGCTGATCGCTTTTGGTAATGGCCGGAGCTACGGAGACAGCGCCCTTGCCCCGCAGTTTCTCCCCTGCCGGCAGCGGGACCGCTTTCTGGACTTTGATCCCGAAACGGGATTGCTCACCTGCGAGGCCGGGGTGCTCCTTGCAGAAATCATCGAAACGTTTTTGCCCCAAGGCTGGTTTCTCAAAGTCACCCCTGGCACGAAACTGATCACCGTGGGCGGAGCTATCGCCGCTGACGTACATGGCAAAAACCACCATGTGGACGGGTGTTTCGGAGACACGGTACAGAGTCTCACTCTGATGCTCGGCGACGGGCAGGTGGTGCGGTGTTCCAGGGAAGAAAACCCTGAGCTTTTCCGGGCTACATGCGGCGGCATGGGGCTGACAGGCATCATCCTGGAAGCAAGCTTTTTCCTGAAGGCGGTCCCTTCCAACCGCATTGAGCAGGGCACCATCAAGACCACGAACTTGGACGAAACCTTTGCCGCCTTCGAGCGCTACGCGGACTGGCCGTACTCCGTGGCCTGGATCGACTGCCTGGCCAAAGGCAAGGATCTCGGCCGCTCCCTGCTCATGGTGGGCAAGTTCGCGCCTTTGGGCGAACTGACCTACCGCCCCCGCAAAACGAAGACCGTGCCCTGCGACTTCCCCGGTTTCACCCTGAACAGCCTCAGCGTCCGGGCCTTCAACGCCCTGTACTACGCCAAGGTCCGCTCCCGCATCAGCATGAACTTTGCTGATGTGGATTCCTTTTTCTATCCCTTGGATGCCATCAACCATTGGAACCGCATTTACGGGCGCAAAGGGTTTGTCCAGTACCAGTTCATCCTGCCCAAGGCTTACAGCTATGCTGGTTTGCAGGAGGTGTTGGGGACAATCGCTGCCAGTGGCATGGGCAGCTTTCTGGCCGTGCTTAAGCTCTATGGTCCTTCCAACGGCAATCCCCTGTCCTTTCCCCTGGAAGGGTACAGCCTGGCCCTGGATTTTAAGATTGAGCCGGGGCTTTTCGCCCTGCTGGATCGGTTGGATCGCATCGTGCTGCAGCACGGCGGGCGGATCTATCTGGCTAAAGACGCCCGGGTTAGTCGTGAAACATTTGAGCAAGGATATCCCCAGATTGACCACTTCCGGCAGTTGCGCTCCTCAATGGGGCTGTCGGATACCTTCCATTCTCTTCAATCCCAAAGGCTCGGCTTATGACCCACGATTGGATACTCGTACTCGGGGCGAATAGCGACATGGCCAAGGCCACGGCCCGGCGTTTCGCCCAGGCCGGTTACAATATCTACCTGGCCTCTAGGAATACGGAGAAATTGGACAAGGAAGTCCACCATCTGGAACTTAAATACCAGATCAAGGCCAAGGCCCGATTCTTCGATGCCCTGGACTTTTCTTCCCATGCTGCGTTTTACGCCGAGCTTGATCCCAAACCAGCCGGGGTTGTTCTGGCTTTCGGGATGCTGGGCGATCAAAAGCAAGGACAAGACGATATGCAGCACGCCCAGAAGCTCATCGACACCAATTACACTGGAGCGGTGAGTATCCTGGAAACCATTGCCGCCGATTTCGAGCGACGTAGGCACGGTTTTATCGTGGGCATATCCTCCGTGGCCGGGGATCGGGGCAGGCAAAGCAACTACATTTACGGCAGTGCCAAGGCTGGATTAAGTGTGTATCTTTCCGGGCTGCGCCACCGTTTGTTTCCGGCGGGGGTGCAGGTGCTCACGATCAAGCCCGGATTCGTGGCCACCAAGATGACCGCCGGACTGGATTTGCCGCAGAAATTAGCCGCCAAGCCCGGGGAAGTTGCCGAGCGGATTTACAAAGGCGTGACCAAAAAGAAAAATACGATCTACGTCAAGCCCATCTGGCGGCTGATCATGTGGATAATTATCCACCTGCCGGAATGGGTTTTCAAACGGACCAAGCTGTAGATCACCGCCGCCCCTGAATTTGCAGGAAACACCCCCCTTGGGTTCCCCCCTCAAGGGGAGGACCGTATTTGTACCTTACAGGGCAATTTCCCCAATCGGATGTTTACAGTGTCTGCACACAACAAATCAGGGTTTCTGCGAAACACAACACACCAAAACCGCTGCTGCTCTTCACCCATGTCTCCCTTTTGAGGGGGATTTTTCGACAACAAGGCGGTAAAAACACTCAACCTGGACCAAAGTTATGACTCTCGCCTCGCAATGACAGTCCCCCTCAACATCGATTTGCTCTTCCTGAGCAAGTATCTTGCTTCTATCCTTGTATCCAAGTAAGATATTGCCAAGCACATCTCAAAAACAGAGGAGCTGTGTATGCAAGCCATTAAAAGCCGATTGCGGGAAATTGAAGCCAACCTTTCACCGGAGGCGCTCACTTTGTGGCTGGAATTCGGTGATTTCTTGCGCCAAAGAGACGCCAACGAACCTACACGCTGCAAACGCACTCTTCGTGATCTCGCGGGCGGGTTAGAAAATGCGGACGCCTTGAGCGGCGATCCGGTCACGATCCAAGAGAAGCTGCGCAATGAGTGGAATTGAGTTTGTCCTGGACACAAACTTCATCCTGGGACTTCTTCAACAGAATGACCGGGTAATGGAAATTGTCGCTAACCGGAATATCCTGGCGGGGTCCTGTGCAGTGAGCGCTATAACCCGCATGGAGCTTCTCGGTTTTCCAGGCATCACTGTGTACGAGGAGCAGCTCATACGAGAGCGCTTGGCAGAACTTCGATATGCTCCACTGACAAGGGAGATAGAAAATATCGTGATCACAATACGCCGCATTCGGAAAATCAAACTTCCTGATGCAATCATTGCTGGTACAGCCTATTTTCACAACGCTGAACTTCTGACACTTGATCGTCAACTTTCTTCGGTCGCATCAAATTTGAAACAATTTCTTGATTGACATTGTGTTTTTTCCTTTTTAGCAGTATAGTGAAGTCACAATGCAAGAGATAATCCGCATGCGTATCCAATCTTTTCACTATTTTTCGGACCAGAAATCACTTAATGGATAAAATTTTGTACATTAACCGGAATATTGCTTTCTACAAGTGAGTTCCGGGCAATCTAGTGGAAAGACTGACTCGTCATGACCATACATAAAAAAATGGATTCCCGCCTCCGCGGGAATGGCGGAAAAGAACCTGTATTTCACTGTAGCATTATTTTCATGCTTCGTTAGCGCAAGCGTGCCTGCGCCTTGGCAGGCATTGGGGTTTGTAAAACATTTCATACTTATGTCCACCACATCCCTGGCCCTATTCGACTTTGACGGCACCCTGACCTTCAAAGACTCCTTGTCTGATTTTATTGCCTACGCCGTGGGCAGGCCCAGGATGCTGACCGGGGCTTGCCTTCTCTCTCCCGTTCTCGCCGCCTATGCCATCAAGCTTTTGGACAACGGACGAGCCAAACAAAAGGTCCTGACCCATTTTTTCGCCGGCTGGCGGACGGAAGAACTCCGGGCATTGGGATCGGCTTACGCCCTGGAACGGCTGCCCCGCATCCTGCGGCCCCAGGGTCTCGAGCGCATTAACTGGCACCAGCGGCAGGGCCATGAGGTGGTCGTGGTCAGCGCCTCGCCGGACATCTGGCTCCGGGCCTGGACGACAAGCATGCAGATCGATCTGATCGGCACTGTTTTGGAGGAAAAAGACGGACGGATCACGGGAAGATATCACGGCCGAAACTGCCACGGAAAAGAAAAAGCCCGCCGGATAGGACAGAAATATTATCCGGCGGGCTACAGCAACGTCTACGCCTATGGTGATACGCCAGGGGACAGGCCCATGCTGGCCCTGGCGGATCAGGCATTCTACAAGCCGTTTAGAGCGTGAATCATTCCCTGGGCACCCCCTGCGCATTCCAGCCCCGCTCCCGGTAGTATTCATCGAGCATGGTCTGCATCTGCTGGCGACTGATCGTGGCATTGGTCTCCGGCAGCGGCTTCTCGGTCAGGCCCACAGGCAAGTGGTCGTCGTCAGGGGTCCATCCTTCCTGGATATTAAAGCGCCGGGTCCCATCGCTGACATGGGCCGCAATCCGGCGCATATCGGCAGTCTCCAGATGCTCTCCGGTAACCGCCTCAATAACCTCGGACAGCTCTTCCCATGGATACAGATCCCGGTAGAATCGGCACAGGATCAAGGTATCGAAGATGGTCAGCCTGTCTTCCCATTCGGCAAGCATAGCGGCTTTGCCTTCAATCTGCTCCGGGTCCATCATCCCGGCCAGCTCCGGCTTATAGAACGTCGTTCTGAGGTGGCAGGCCCCGCGGTCCGAGGTCCCGTAGGACAGCCCCATACCCTTGAGCACCCTGGGATCGTATCCCGCAGGCTCCAGGCCTTTGACGTGCACGGCTATATCTTCTACTCCCCACTCGGAGGCAACAGCCCGTATCCCTTTGGCCAGGAGATCCCCCCTGCCCTTTCTGTGGGCCATATCCCGTATCAGCTGGGCAATACCGTCCACATCTCCATACTCCGGGCCGCTGTCGATCCGCCCCAAGCGAGCAGCCTCAATGCTCAACCCGGCCAGGTTGCCGGCAGTGATGGTGTCCAGCCCCAGGCGATCACAGAGGTCGTTGAGATAGATTATCTCTTCTATACTGGATACCTCGCACAGGCCGCCGAAGGCGTAGATGGTTTCATACTCCGGCCCTTCGAGCTTCAGGCCCTTGTGTCGCCCTTCCTTGACTGTGGAGACCTTGCCGCAGGCCATCAGGCATTTGGGACATGCGCTGGCCCGGACCTCGCACTTCTCCTGATGAGCCGCTGCATTGATATGCTCCCAATGTTGACTCACCCCCTGGGACCAATAGCGGGACGGAAACGCCTTGGCTTCGTTGAGCATATCAACCATCATGGGAGTTCCGAAGTTCTTATAGGCCTTCACACCCGGATTTCCCTTGGATGCAGCGGTCATCTTCTTGACCGCCTCCTGGACTGCCCGGGGATCGGCGACCTCTTTCTTGGTCCGGCCGTGAAAGGCGATGGCCTTGACATTCTTGGACCCCATGACTGCGCCCACTCCGGTTCGCCCGGCGCTTCGCCAGTAATCGTTCTCGATGACCGCGCAGCTGACCAGGTTCTCCCCTGCCGGACCGATAACCACCACCCCGCATCCGTCCGCATCCTGGCGGTTGTTCTGTATCCAGTCCTTGATCCAGTCCTCGGTGGCAAAGGTGTCCTTCCCGGCAAGCTCGTCTGCCGGATGAAAGTGGACGCCTGTATCCGAGACCTCAATCCAGCACAGCGACTCCGAACGTCCATGAAAAACAAAGGCGTCGTACCCGGTCTTGACCATGTATTCGGCCACAGTCCCGCCGGAATACGACTCGGAATACATCCCGGTCTGCGGAGACTTGGTGAACACCCCATACCTGGCCGACCCCCAGATCCTGGTCCCGGACAATGGCCCGCAGGCAAAAATGAGGCGGTTGTCCGGGGTGAGAGGATCCACCTGGGGAGGATTCTGCTTCAGAAGCAGCTCAGTCCCCAACCCCTTCCCTCCCAGAAAGCTGCGGGCCTGCTCCTGGGAATAGGTCTTTCGGTCTGCCGCCTGCGCACCCACATCAATATTCAGATAGGAATGATACAGTCCAAACATGGTATGCTCCAATTACAAGGCCTTTCTATAAATCTCTTCGGCATCCTGAAGCTGCATCGTGCGTGGATTATTGGCCAGCAAACGCGTCACCTGCATGACCCCTTCGGCTAATCCCGGGACATCACTCTCCTGCACCCCGAAATCTCGCAACCGGGATGGAACCTGCAAGTCCTCGGCCAGCTCTCTGATCGCTTGCACCGCCGAACTCGCTGCCTGCCGCTTATTCAGCCCTTCAGTATTTTGCCCCAAGTATTCAGCGAGATGTGCAAATTTGTCTAGATTGCCCACAATATTGAAATCCATGACCGGTATCAGCATGATGGTGTTCGCCACCCCGTGCGGGATATGAAACTCGGCTCCTATTGGATAGGCAAAGGCATGGACTGCTGTCACCCCTGCGTTTGCAAAGGCAACGCCGGCCAGCATGCTGCCTTCAAGCATCCTATTCCTGGCCTGCAGATTACTCCCGTTGGCAAAGGCAGTCCGCAAGTTGTTCGAAATAAGCTCTATTGCCTGCTTGGCGAACATATCGGTCATGGGTGTCGCATGGACTGAGGTATAGGCCTCCACTGCATGGATTAAGGCATCCATGCCGGTCGCAGCTGTAACATGAGGAGGAAGCCCCACAGTCAATTCTGGATCTAGAATTGCCAAGTCAGGAAAAAGATGGGAGCTTACAATACCTTTCTTGAGCTTATTCTTTTCATCGGAAAGGATAACGATTGGGGTCACTTCCGAACCGGTTCCAGCGGTGGTGGGCACAAGAATGAGATCCAGGCCTTTGCGGGCCAGAAGATCAATCCCGAAGTAATCCTCGACGCTGCCTTGGTTGGAGACCATGGCCGCCGAAATCTTGGCTATATCCAGGGAAGAACCGCCTCCCAATCCAACAACCAGATCCGCATTGTTCTCCTCCAGAAAGGCAGTCACCTTGTTGACAATCTCGTATTTCGGATCGGCCTCCACTTGATCAAAGCGAATGCTCTCCAGGCCACTGCTCAGAAGAAGTTTTTCTATCTGCTCCACAATCCCGCTTTGAACCAGCCCCGGATCGGTAACGATACACGGCTTCCGGCATCCGCGGGCTAAAATCCGCTCTCCAAGGCTTTGGATGGATCCAGGTCCGATGATATTTTCTTTTGTGGTCCTAAAGACTGTTGAATGAGACATAATACAATGCTCCTTTTCATAGGATCTATGGATTTATGTGAATCCGTTTATCTCTTGTTCATGAAAACAAAGCGGAGCATCCGCGGTCGAAAAAGCACAAGTATTGCCGATAAACCCAGGATTAACACCATGACTTCGCCGATAGATGCTTTGTTCCCCCAGTTCATTCCAGTACTGGAGAATTCGCAACCAATTGATGTGGCAAGTATCCCGTCATAGGCCAGGCAAAGAAACCAAGCTATCTTGGTTTTGGCCACCATGAGCAGAACGAGAAACACGCCTACTGTCATATGGAGAAACGATACCGTTCCCAGAAAAATAATCTGATGTGCCCATAATCCGAGAAAAAAAAGCACATGAATCCCAGCTGCAAGTTTAACGAATGAAGGAGTCGTCAAAACGCGCATACCCTTGGTTGATGCGCCTGCAAAAATATGTTTTTGCAGGCAGTGTTAAGTTTTAAGTTGAAAGTTTTAAGTGAAATCAAATAGTTGTAAATTTTAATTTGTGCGTTTAACCCCAGTCTTCGACTTTTTGCAGTTGAGTCTTGGTTGGGTTTTATTTGGTTTGAACATAACGACGGGCGATGTAGCCGGCAATACTCGCCGTCTCTTCAGGCCGCATGGTTTCTTGCTTTGCCGAGCATATTTCCCGGTTCAATGCATCCAGGGGCAGAATTCGAATCCCGTCAAAAGTGCCGATCTCAGGGGTCCTCCCTGCTGCGCACACCAGGATAGGCTGAGGCATTATCTGCAGTTGAAATCCTTTGTGGACTATGATGTTGACCAGGTGGCAGATCCGCCACATCCGGCCGGCTAAATCTTCCAGCGATTCCCTTCCGGCGAAGAGGACGTTGTTGTGCACGGACAGCTCTGCTTCCGAGGGAAGGCGGGCAACAACAAATATTCCCAGCGGCGAAACAACCAAATGATGGACGTGAAAAAATTCAAAGGTAAAATCGTGCATGACGAAATGGGCATCATCCAGCTCGGCCAGATGATCGGCAACCTCTGTATCTCCTGCCAAATCCCGCGCATACCGGGCAGGTGCCAGGAATCTTTTCCAGCCCTTTGCATTGAGCTTGAGTGAAACCACCGTCATCAACAGGAATATCACACCAAGGACAGCCCAGCCTATCCCCTGATCCCCTTGCGGCTGATCACAAGCAGACCATGCAGCAAGTCCAACCAGTGTGGCGCAGGCAATGAGAATGAGCCAGAGATGGCGCTTGGTGCGCACCGCATCGTACCGCCCGGGATACCCTTCGATATAAGCCATATATGTCCGCCGCAGTAAAACAGGCAAGGTTCGTAATCGTACAGTCCCCTTCCCAGAGTTCAGCCCGTATCCCGGTTATTCCCAAAGCTTATTCCGGCCGAACGCCGGCAGAGGTTTTCGCTCATGCCGGCGTTCGGCCAGGAAACGACCCTGGGTGTCAACCTGGAAGATTCGCCGCCGCAACTACGAATCATCCCTGGCGACAGCCCTGTCCTGTGCCTCTTTTTGCCGGGCCTTGACCTGTTCAGCGATCTTTTCAGGAGAGTCTCCGGGAAAGACCGGCTCTTCAGAGATATAGGGCCTCTTTTTGTCCCCGCCCAAATAAATGAGCAGACAGAGCAGAAGGGCCGCTCCCAAGCCCCAGGCCGCGCCCCGAGTAGCCAATATAGCCCCGGATACTCCGGCAATTCCAAGGTCGTTAAAAGTCTTTGATTTCAAAACCCCGATCCGGACGCTGACATATCCCTGAATCAACATGGTGGAAGCAAGGCCGACTCCAAGAATCGGCTTCACTGTGGAAACGATGGGGGCGATGAAGTACCCGGCCCATGTTCCCCACCTGAAGGACCCTGCCCCCCCATGCAGAGAGTCCATGGCCTCAGGTCCATGCTTGTACCGCTCGCAAATAACAACCTGCATTGCCGCCCACAAGGGACCGCACATGGAGATATCAGGCCCGAAAACGCTCATGAATACATTCCGGCCTCCGAATATCATATGCGAGCGGTTCGGATCGTAGTCGATCTTTTCATCCGGCCGGTATTTTTGCGCATCTTCAATCAATGCCTGGGACTGCAGAACATCGCCAAAGACGACGATGTAGGCACTCAAAACAAGAGGCACGGCGCTTATAAACATGGTAAAAGAGGGGATCGGAATCGCGCCCAGCATGGTGAAATCGGAAAACAAAGTAGCAAAATCAGGTCTGGTGAAGATATTGCCGTCATACGTGGGCCACGAAATTTCTCCAAACATCGGCCCGATAATGATTGCCAGGGCAAGCGCAGGCATCATCCCCAGATTGGATATGTGATACAAAATTTTGTTTTTGTGCCGCAGCTTCTTGAAATGCTCAGCAAAAAGCAAATAAAATGCGAGCCCGATGCAGATCGTAATCGTCCATGGATAGGCATCAAAACTCTTGAGTCCTTCTCCCGGTTCAAAGACCAAAAGTACAGCCGAAAAACCTGCTCCAAGAAGAATTCCTGACTGAACTGCATTTGGAATATAGGAAACCACTTTTTTGGCTATCCCTGTAGTCCCCAACACTATGCAAAACAGTCCAAACGTCATCTGAAAAGCAATAAGGGCCTGCATCCGCTCAACGCCGGGATCAAAATTTCCCACATGGGCGATGATCAAGGGTATAGCAGGAGTAATCCAACCTGGGACGACCGGATCTCCGAAGGTGACGTGGGCGAGATAGAGTGTTCCATTTAATATGACAATAGCCAGGGCTACTTCAAACGACATGCCCAACTTACCGGTCAATACAGGAATGATGGACAGACAAACAGTGCACAGCAACAAGCCCTGAATAAAGTCCGGCCATTCAAACCGATAATGAACAAACGGCAGGCGCATGGTAAGCTTGCCCAGACTGATTCCGGGCTGTTCTTCACCATAAGTGCGTTGTAGGCTCATCCCTTACTCCTTACGTAATACAGACAAAACGACAATGTGACCTATCCTCACTCGACTGATGGCTTGCGCAAGCCATGTCCCCCAAAGCAAACAACATGCCATAGCAAACCTCGACCTAATGATACTGCCATGTATATATTTTCCTCCCTTTATCACTTTGATATATATATGAAATTATACTTTGACTTCAGCCTCAAATGGCTTTTATGTGATCAACCACCATCTCTTGGGCATCACAAAACCACACAGTGATGCATGTACGCATCAGACATGCATAGCAATTGACCAGGTAGGGTGCTTGTGCATCTTGTGCAACTTATGCTGATTGCGTTTTTAAAAGAAGAAAAAGTAGCAAGAGATGGTCAATACATCCAGGAATTGCGGAGGGATATCTAAATTGTGCTGACTGGGCAAGAAGAAATGACGAGCACACCTACAAAACACGAGCAAGGCAGTCTATTGATGCACAAACGCATCAGTGATGCACCTATGCATCAAAACCTCCACGACTGACCAACCCGTACATTTTTGCCTTTCGGACTATTGTGGACTGGTTAATACCCAGGGAATTTGCTGCTTTTCGTGTGGATTTATATGTATTCAAGGCATCCTGAATGGCGGACTTCTCTACCTCACAGACTATTGACTTAAGACTCTTATTTATAGAATTGTTAAATCCTTCGGATTTTTGAATACTGGGAGGGAGGTCTTGATATTTTATAATATCACCTTCACTCATCACAGCCATCCTTTCAATTGTATTTTCGAGCTCTCGAACATTTCCCGGCCATTCATAATTTACCAAAGCTCGCATTACATCATGATCGATCTGCTTACTCCATCCATATTTTGTATTGCACTTTTTCATAAAGGCTTGTATTTTCGTCATAATTCCATCCCTTCTTTCCCGAAGTGGAGGAATAAATATAGGAACTACATTAAGTCTATAAAAAAGATCCTTTCGGAAGGTTTTTTGAGCAACCATTTCCTCCAAATCTCTGTTAGTCGCAGTAATGATCCGCACATTGACTCTGATTGGCGTCGCAGGGTCACCAACGCGATAAAACTCCAACTCTTGAATAACGCGCAACAACTTTGCTTGAAGAGCTATAGGCATTTCCCCGATTTCATCAAGAAAAATATATCCTCCGTCCGCCAGCTCAAACAGGCCTTTCTTGCCTCCCCGACTTGCACCGGTGAATGCACCTTCAGAGTAGCCAAACAGCTCGGACTCCAGGAGTTGTTCAGGTATCGCCGCACAGCTTATCTGCATAAACGGCTTGTCATTAACTTCGCTGAAGGCATGCACCATTTGGGCAAATACGCCCTTACCAACCCCTGATTCTCCCTGAATGAGAAGTGTCGACTCAACCTTGGCCAGTCTTTTTGCCAACTGCTTCATGTCCTGCATGGCTTTGGAAGCAAGAATAAACTTGTCATCAAGCTCTTTATCTATCCTCATATTCCGCTGTTGGTCATCAAAACCTGAAGTCAGTGATTCCATGTGCTGCAGCTTGTTCTGCAGGGAACTTAACTCAGTCACATCACGTGCATTTGTGACCACCAGGCGAATATTCTGTGTATCATCAAAAACTGGATTTCCTGTAACCACAATCGTTTTGTTCATTTTGGAGACCTGCTGAATAATGGTCACCTCACGCCGGGATTCAAGAACTTTCATTGTGACAGATTCATTGTAAAATCCATCTTTGACCAGTGACTGCATGGTCCTGCCAACGACCTCTTTTGCCTTAATTCCAGTAATCCTTTCATATGCGCGATTAACACGCAGAACTTTCCCTTCTCCATCAGTAACAAAGATCCCATCGAAAGAAGACTCGATAATCGCATCAAGTTGTAATGAAAGGAGTTTTGTTTGTTTCAACCTCTCGTTTATTGCCTCTTCTTTAGTAAGATTGTAGAAGAAACCTAGCATACCAATTTTTTTTTCCTCTTGAGTGAGATTGACCCAAGAGACTAGATAAGAAGTGCGCCCAATACTCAGCTTTTGTTCAGTATCTTTTTCCCCTGGACCTTTTATTTTTTCCAAAACCGGCATCAGATCAGACAGTCTAGAATTTATAACCCCTTCTTTATCCTTTTCAAGAATTGAGGAGAACTGGTTGTTGCAGAGACGCACCCAGCCATTCCTGTCTGTCAGGACAATCGGATTGTTTATATGATCTATAAATTGTCCGAACTCAACAAAACATCCGTGAGCAGATCGATTATAAATCCTCTCTATACCCGGCCTGGTTATCATTCCCAAAACATCGCGCCCGTCCCAGACTACAACGTACTTGTTCTGACCAAAGTCTATATTTTCTACCCAATTGGTAGGTTTTACAGTGGCAAAAGATACGCTCATAAATGCATCAACCGTTTTGGTACTCTCTTGGCTCTGGGCTACCGCATGAATGATGCATGACTTGCTTATGATCCCGCAGGGTACGCCTTTACCGTCAACTATAACAACTCCGTTGATCTCCTCATCTACAAAGAACGAGGACACATGGGCCAGGGTTTGGTGTGTGTCCGCAATCGCAATCTGCGAACTCATGATCTGGTATGCATACATAGTCCTCTACCTTCCACATCTATCAGTGCGCTCGGCTCAGTAACAAACGCAACCCCAGACCGAGAAGCACTGCGCCCTACTTTTGACAATCGGAAGACTTGCCGGACAATGAATGGGGGGGGATGATCAGCACAGGACACGGGGAAGAGCACAAGACCTTTCGGGCCACGCTGCCCATGGCCACAATCGCGGTCTGCCCGGTCCATCCGTGAGTGCCCATGGCGATGATGTCGATATCCTTGTCTTTCGCCTCCTGGACAATCAACGGGGCTATTTGCGGCCCCACATGAACCACAAAATCACACTCCAGTCCATGTTTCTCCACGTCCTCCCGTATATTGCCCAGCTTAGCCTGCATATCCTCCACAAGCCGGTTTTGCCCTTCCTTCCCGGGCCCGTCCTGGGCCTCCATTTCCAGGATGCGGATCAAGTAGATCTTTCCTTGGCATTTCTCGGCCAGGCTGATGGCTTTATCCAACGCCCGGTTGCTGGGGGCCGAACCGTCCAGAGCCACCAGTATCCTCTCCGTATGACTCGAATCCTGTGTATGTTCCATGCGCTCCCTCTTTCCTCCGGCCACCTGCACAGTTCCTGGACCGAACACTGCCGAATGCTGATAAAGGTTAGTCAAAACTCCCGCCCCGGGTCAACACCCCCTGCTCCACCAGCGCCTTTGCCGTAAACGGGCATGGCCCAATTCTTCCCCCTTTTCATTCTTTGCCTTCATGGAATATGTAAACAAACCATGAGAGGGTTTCTTTACCCTCAGTACAAAAAGCCAAACAGCCAAAGCGGAATTTTGCGGCCAAAGCCAACTTCTATGCCATCAGCAGCCACATAGGAGTTGGAAACATTTTGTATTTGGTGTGTTCCTTTATTCCTGCCGCCTATCTCACAAGTATACTTTTCCTGGACCAGAAAATCACCCTGGGCGGCACTAGCGATTGGGGACTCCAACATACCAGGATGATAGCTGAATGCATTTTGGACTTGATTGACAAAAAAGGCTTCCCTGAGGGTTCCTGTATTGAAGCCTTCAGATAAGGCAAAGGCCAAATTTGGGTTTTCCAAGTAGATTTTGTCAGGCTTGGAGAGCTTTTTGTATCCTGTCCCGGCATGCCTGACCAAGTTGAGAAGTCTGGCCTGAGACAGGCTCTCTAGATATCCATAGACACTGGGACGGGATAATTCAGTAAGGCTGGAGAGCTTTTGGATATTGACCTGAGATGGCACGTTTGCAGCAAGAAAGGTGATCAGTTTTTTGAGTTTACCAACTTGCCGGAAATCTACATGCCTTGTCATTGGCAGATCCGTCTCTAAGACCTGGGAGATGACATTAGCAAGCTTAAAACTGTAGACATCCTTGCCCTCAAGGAAAAACGGGTAATAGCCATAGCGAAGATAGCCCTCGAAGTGCTCCAAAGGACGTATGTGTGCTGAAATCTCTTGGGCGATCCCTACATGGTCTTTTAAGATATCCTCCAAGCTAAGAGCAGAAAGAGACAGTCCAAACTCAAACAAAAGAAATTCTCTGAAGGAAAGACCATGTAACGAATACAAAACAACTCGTCGACTTAAGTCTACATCCTGCTCATGGAGCTGTACGATGCTTGATCCAGAGAAAATGATTTGCAGGCCGGGACATAAGTCATAAAGAGCCTTGATGTGGCTCGCCCAATTTTCATATTTGTGAACCTCGTCCAGGAAAAGTACTTGCCCACCATAAGCGAAAAACTCCCGTCCAAAATCATAGAGGGAAATGGCCTGGAACTTCGGGTGATCAATGGATATATAGAGAGCTTTTGCAGATCCTTTGTGGTGCTCAAGCAGGTGTTGCAGCATCATTGTGGTCTTACCGGTCCCCCTGGCCCCAAGGATACCAAGGCAGGGAAGAGACCAATCAATTTTGGGATACAGGTATCTTTGTGTATCCGGGAGATTCCTCAGGCGGACCTGTTGCTCTGAAAACCAATAATCCAAGACTTCCCCCTCAAGAAGCGTAAAAACCAATATACATTTTTAGTATAAAAATATCAATACCAGTTTACACTTTCAAGGCTGGCCCATTAGGGCGATCATAGGGGTGCCCCCCCTGGGGGTGGTCAACTTTCGGTGATCACGACCTCAAAATCTGATCACTTTTCGGTTATCACAATCATCTCATAGCAGCTCGCGGGTAATCGTTCAGACCCCCTTCCCAAAGTTCAGGGAGCCTTGTCCCGCGAGGCGGTGACCAGCCATGTGGCTCACTGTTGGCCAGGAGCCCTGGGTTGGGACTGATACGAAAAATTATCAATCAGCCGGAATCAGGAGGCCTTCAGCGCCTCGCGGGACAAGGCCCCCTGAACAAATACGCTCGCGGGCCAAAGAGCCTTTTTGTCCCCTGTGTGCTTGCCAAACGCATACGAATAATTATTGTACTCTTTGCCGCTGGATTTACAGTGCACGCTTTCACCCCAGAGGATGCCATGAACACCTTGATTGCTTTCATGATTCTATCGTCAATAGGTCTTGCCTCCACTGCCAAGGCAACGGAAACAGTAAACAGACAGGAGGCCTATTTCGCCGGAGGATGCTTCTGGTGCATCGAGGCCAAATTCGAAAAGATACCGGGTGTGCAGGAAGCAATATCCGGTTACAGCGGCGGCCATGTGCACAACCCGAGCTACGAACAGGTCTGTTCCGGATCAACCGGCCACCGGGAAGCGGTAAAGATCATCTATGATCCACAACTCGTGTCCTATGCCCAGCTGGTAGACGCCTTCTGGACCATGTTTGATCCGACGGACGATTCGGGATCCTTTGCCGACCGGGGGTATCAGTACTCTTCGGCTGTTTTGTATCAAACCGAAGCGGAAAAGGAAACTGCCGAGGCCTCAAAACACGCTTTGGAGGTGTCCAAACGCTTTGACCAGCCCATAGCAACCAAAATCGAGCCGTTAAAAAACTTCTTTCCGGCCGAAGAATGGCACCAGGACTATTACCGGAAAAATCCGCAGCGCTACACAAGCTACAGCTCCCTGTCCGGGCGCGAATCCTTCATCGCCAGCCATTGGGCCACCCCGGACGAACCAAGTCCCCAAGCCCGGACTCAGAACCAACCAGACCGAGGCAAGCCTGACCCTGATGCCCTGCGCTCACGGCTCAGCGAGCTGCAATACAAGGTAACCCAGGAGAACAGGACCGAACCGGCGTTTCTCAATGAGTACTGGGACAACTCCAGGGAAGGCATATATGTGGACATCGTGTCCGGCGAACCTCTGTTCTCGTCAAAAGACAAGTTCGACTCCGGGACCGGCTGGCCGAGCTTCACCCGCCCTTTGGAGCCGGACAACATCGTCACCAGGAAAGACAGGTCCATGTTCATGACCCGGACCGAGGTCCGCTCCAGGCACGCGGACTCCCACCTGGGGCACGTATTTCCCGACGGTCCCCAGCCCACTGGCACCCGTTACTGCATCAACTCCGCGGCTCTTCGTTTCATTCCAGTTCAAGACTTACAACAGGAAGGCTATGGGCAGTACTTGGAACTGTTTGCCCAGGATTTTGCCCCATAGCCGCTAACCGGCAGACACTTCTGCACCTACACAACCACAAGGAGATATGCATGGACTTGACCACCTACTTTGAAAACACCAAGGGCATCGGCGTACTGTCCACAGCAGACAGGGACGGTAATGTGGACAGCGCGTTGTACGCCCGCCCCCACGTCATGGAGGACGGGACCCTGGCCCTTATCATGCGCGACCGCTTGTCCCACGCCAATCTGCAATCCAACCCCAAGGCCGCGTATCTCTTTCTGGAAGAGGGATCCGGCTACAAGGGAAAGCGCTTTTTCCTGACCAAAGTCAGTGAAGAGCAGGATGAAGAAAAGATCGAGGCCTTGCGCAGACGGAGCTATGCCCCTGATGAGCGGATGCATCGCGGAGACGTGTTCCTGGTCTATTTCCAGGTGGACAAGGAGCTTCCCCTGATCGGGTCCGGGAAGTAGATCCCAGCGCTTTGGAGTTCCCGGGGCTTGCGGAGCAGACCGGCTCGACCTCGGGGACTCATTGTCCCCTCCCATCTCTTGAGTTCAGCTCATGGACACTGATTACCAATATGAACATTGACCTCATTGGATTCCCCATGGATCTGGGAGCCGACCGCCGGGGAGTGGGCATGGGCGCGGCCGCCCTGCGCATCGCCGGGATCAAGGATAAGCTGGCGGACCTGGGGTATGCAGTGGATGACTTGGGGGATGTCCTGGTCCCCAACCGGGAAGACCAGGCTGTGAACAACGTGAAGCTGAAGTTCATGCCCCAGATCGCGGAGGCCTCCAGGAACTTGGCCCAGATGTTTCAGGATTCCCTGATGCAGAACCATCTGCCCCTGTGCCTGGGCGGAGATCACTCCATTGCCCTGGGTTCCATCGCGGGCCTGGCCGCAGCCTGCAGGCGCAAGGGCATGATTCCCGGCTTGATCTGGATCGACGCCCATCCAGACGCGAATACCGAACAGACCACGCCAACCGGAAACATCCACGGCATGGCCCTGTCCGCCTCTCTGGGGCTGGGGCACCCGGATCTGGTTCAGCTCTTTGGCTTCGGTCCCAAGATCCGGCCGGAAAACTGCACTGTCATCGGAGTGCGCAGCATTGACCCCCTGGAAAAGGAGAACCTCCAGCAGTTGGGCGTTACCGTGTTCACCATGACTGACATCGACAGAATGGGTATCGGAGCGGTCATTGAACTGGTCCTGAACACGGTGTGCCCCAGGTCCGACTCCCTCCACGTCAGCTTCGATCTGGACGCTCTGGACCCTTCCTTTGCCCCGGGCGTGGGCACCCCGGTGCCCGGCGGGCTGACCTATAGGGAGGCCCACCTGATCATGGAAGCGATTGCCGAGACCCATATGATGGTCAGCATGGATGTGGCCGAGGTCAATCCGGTCCTGGATATCAGAAACCAGAGTGCGGAAGTGGCCGCCGGGATCGTGGCCTCCTGCCTGGGGAAGAGGATCTTTTAAAAGCACGCGCATTCCTGTTCGTTTCCCCAGGCAATGAACATCTCCCCCAGCTCTCAGCCCTCTTCTTTTTTCTTCTCTCTGACCGCAGTCAGGCAGTAGACCCCTTCCCCGGATGATGCCGGACGGAAGCAAAGATTGTCTGAAGTGCAGGCCGACGGACTTTCATCGCCCTGCTTCCAGCGCCGGATGAGTTCCGGTTCCCGGATCAGGGGCCGGGCCAGGGCCACATAGTCGGCAATCCCCCGGTCAATAAGGTCCCGGGCCGTGGACAGGCTCCGGATACCCCCGACCAGGATCAAGGGCAGGGAAACCCGCTTTTTGTATTCCCGCGCTTCCTGGAGGTAGAAGACGCTTTCCTCTTTGGATCGCACCTTGGCCTTGCGGACCGGAACATAGTCCCCGGACAATGGGGTGCCCCCGCTGAGTTCCACGCAGTCCAGTCCGGCACGCTCCAGCAACAGGCACACCTGGACCATCTCATCTGCTGTCAGTCCGGGCCGCAGGAAATCCTGGGCATTGATCTTGGCCAATATCGGATACTCAGGCCCGACCCTTTGCCGCACAGCCTGCACCACCTCCACCAGCAGCCCGGCCCTGTTCTCCAGGCTCCCCCCATATTCATCAGTCCGGCGGTTGAAATACGGGGACAAAAACTGGCTAAGCAGGTAGCCATGGGCGGCATGGATCTGGACTCCGTCAAACCCGGCTTTTTTGGCCCGCAGAGCGGCCGCGGCAAAGGCTTCCCTGACCTCCGCGATCTCCACGCCGCTCATCTCCCGGCAGGCAACCCCGTCCTGTTCCTTGTCCAGTGCAGAAGGTCCTGCTGCATCCTGTCCGGTCAACTTGGCCGGGGCCTGACATCCGGCATGGGCCAACTGCAGAATAACACGCCCCCCAGCTTCATGCACAGCACCAGCCATATCCGAAAGCCCGGACACAAGGCCATCGCTGTCCACACCCAGCTGCCAGGGACCGGCCTTTCCAGTAGGCAGCACGTAGGCATGCCCGCTGATGATCAGTCCCACCCCGCCCCTGGCCAGGCGTTGCATCAATCCATTTAGCTGCTCAGTCACCTCACCTTTTTCCGTGGCCATCCCCTCCCAGGTGGCTGACCGGACAAAACGATTGGGCAGGACCATCTCCTTGATTCGACTGGATCTAAACAACTCGGGCATACATCCTTCCTGTCTTTCTACAGATACCATTTTTTGATTCTCACCTGAGCTGGACAATGCTCTGCATGACTCATGTAAGTTCCCGCCATGGCAAGCACCTCAAAGGTGCGTGGCAATAACGACTGAGAACAGCTCAACTTACATCTTTATTTCCCCTCCAACCGAGATGGAAGATCATGCAGCCACGGTCCAAGCCAGGTTATCCCTGAAGCATAACTCCCTATACATAGACTCAACTGCAAGTAACAGTTTAGCCCTTTGAAAAATCTGCCAACAAGAAGCAAAAATTAACTGGCGTCGGAGGGAGAGATTTGATACCTTCTCTCCATGGCCGATC
>NZ_JIAK01000031.1 GCF_000620765.1 Desulfovermiculus halophilus DSM 18834 | reverse complement strand
CCGAGGCGCATCCGGTGGATGACGTGCTGGTACTGATACATTTCGAACCTCCTGTTTGACATTGTACCTCCTTGGAAGTGTTGTCTTTCCAGGGAGATATCCTTAATGAGGGAGGTTCGAAACCTTCAAAATGGCAAGGAAGCTACTTAATCACCTGAGTGGCTCCATTACGGTGATCATGAGCTGGCCTCATTAGGCCGATCATGAGGTGGCCCGATTAAGGTGATCATCAGGTGGCTCCATTAAGTGCACATAAACTGGCCCTATTAGCGTGATCATGGACTGGCCCTATTACCGCGGTCACTGAC
Organism: Desulfovermiculus halophilus DSM 18834; assembly: GCF_000620765.1. Taxonomy (NCBI): domain Bacteria; kingdom Pseudomonadati; phylum Thermodesulfobacteriota; class Desulfovibrionia; order Desulfovibrionales; family Desulfohalobiaceae; genus Desulfovermiculus; species Desulfovermiculus halophilus. The sequence goes on along the minus strand of NZ_JIAK01000031.1, from coordinate 24,071 downwards.
AGCTTTGCTTGTACGTCCGTCACGGAGTGTTTTAGAGGCAGCTGATGCTGCTTTGGGAGATGTTTGGCGTTTGGGTGTCCCAGTCTGAGAAAGAGCGCTACCAGAGGCTGATTTGGATGCTTTGCCCGTTGATTTGCTAGTCAATGTCTTGGACGCACTCTTAGAAGCGCCTTTTCCAGTTGTTTTCTTATTCATTGTTATTCCTTACGGTTTCAAGGTTAAGTAATCAAAATGTAATATACCATTCCCTAATTGGAGATGGTTTACCCAACTTTCTCCTAAATAAACTTTATTCATTACTTGCCTCATCGAATATAAAAAGTCAAGCTCCTGACACTAAACAGTTCTAAAGGTTATGGAACTAGAATTGATGGCCTTCTTGGGGTCCACACCCGGTCCTGGGTCTTCTCCTCTTCAGCCTGGGCGCCGTTACCCTCGACAAAGCCCTTGAGCTGCTGTGACAAATTTTGGATCATGAAGATGATTTCATCCTTGGTTATGTTCCGCACACTGGCCTTGGCCTTGATGAATGTTCAGGACTGGCTGACGGAATGCTCTTGGAATGAGACTGTTTCGGCAAAACTGCCTGGTAATGGCGGCCGAGTTTTCTGGCCCCATCCACCCCTTAAGCGGATAGTGCTTCCCATCCATACCGGGGAGCTTGGCTGGAATTTTTTACGCAAATTTTCCTATATAGTCAGTCCACCCTCCAATTTTTGTGGCACGCCCCAGCCAGGGTTTGAGCGCATCATGCGCCGGTAACTGCCTATTGCATGACTTCATTCACACTTCTTTCTCCCATTTTTTGCATTTCGCCTCGAGCCTCATGTCCACGGTGTATGAATATTTTCCCGCCCGGCTGGGTTACCCATTATTGGTCAGACGTTAGAGGGTAGATTGGTTGGTTGCTGGATTACACATTTTGCGTTTGACGCGTAATGGGTAGTGCGTCAATTTTTGGCGCGGTAGGCCCGGTTCCAGGGATACTTATCCACTACCAGCTCGAAGTCGTCCTCAAACCGAGAGGGGTTGCGGATGAGCATTTGGACCATCATGGAGTTGTAGATCTTCTCGTCCATGAGGTAGAGCTCGCTTGTGATGCGGTTGAGGAGGGCATAGATGCCGGTATCGCTGTCCCAGGTGAAGTGCTTGGGGTCTTCATGATCCACCACGTCCAGGCCGGAGAGCTCCAGGGTGCCGCCTTCCAGTTCCATGTGCCCCTTATCCAGATCAAAGTTCACTTCTCCCCGGACCTGCTGGATCCGGCCCGGGTCGGCCTGGCCGGTGACCAGATCCCAGGTTCCGTAATAGCTTATCCAATAAGCCAGACGCAGGTTCTCCCAGGACAGGACCAGATACTGAGGGGGCAGATCTCCTGGCCAGTCATATTCCTTGTCCGCCAGGGAACGGACAAACTCCCGTGCCTCTTCCGGTCCCATGTCCTCCAGCCCGGCCACAGGATCGGCCAGATAGGGCTTCCAGAACTCGTTCATATCCTTGTACTTGGTGCTGTTGGCTGCAAACTCTTCCTGCTGGGCCACAGTAATGTACTGCATCATCTGCCGGGCCTGGCGGGGAGAGTGGGTCATATGCACCCTGGCCGCAGGATACAGGATGTCTCCCCTGTGTTTTCCTCCGTCCCCAAAGGTGATCCGTTCTGCATAGTATTGTCCGGCATAGCCGTAATCCCACCAGGGCCACAGCCGGGCGTTTTCAGGTGTCTTGTCCTTGAGCTGCAGGAAGGTCTGGGCATAGGGCTTGGGCAGGATTGGGGCCGGACTCAGTCCGGAGGCCACCTCCAACGTGGGCAAAAGGACCACCAGGCACAGGGCCAGCTGAACCACCACCCGCAGGCTCTTTCTGATATGTAAGCGCAACAGGAGCAGGCTGAGGCCGAAACCAAGGCCCACACCCAGCACCGCTCCGCCGTACATGGTCAGCCGATTTCCCAATGCAAAAGAAAACAAGGCCAACCCTAAAAGGGGAAGAAAGATAAGAGACATAGGAAAGACGTAAAGGACGTATCCCAGACCAGCCAAAGCTGCACAAAAGATAGCCCAATGCCCAGCTACCCGCTGGATGATGTTTGCAAAATCTATATTTTGGAATTCGCGTATACTTTGTCCTACTATCGGCAAGTTAAGATTGGTCTTCTCACCAATTTCGAAAGAAGTGAATTTGGCGTAAATGAGGAGTTTTCGGACGAGGGAAATTATGAGGCCAAGAATATTTATGTCAATGAAGATGACAATTCCAAGCACACAGAGGCCCCATCTAACCACTTGGTAATTATTCAATATCCATGGCTTGTGAAATATTACAAAATAAATTGCCCCAAAACATATCCAACTCACCACTCCGCCCAAAGACAGGCCGAGTATGATAAGTATCCCGAGAGTCAACCAACCCAGCTGCCGCCATGTATTAGACAAGCTCAAAAAACATACTACAAGTCCGCCAGTACAACTCAAAATTATAGGGCTGGCATTAGGATAAAACCACATGTACATACAGCCAACAAGACCAACTCCCAGGACTTGAAGCATATATTTGCGGGAATGATTTGCAGACAGTTCAAAGTCAACTTCTGCATCTTTTCTCCAGCCGCTCCGCAGATACGGAGAAAAGACATGAATCAAAAGCACACAGAAGAGAAGCGGAAAAAAAAGTGATAAAATATCGGTATCATAAAAGCCCAGTCGAGTTCGTAAAAAAAAGCCCAAGCACCCGGCGGCCATGACACTGGCGGTCAGGGCACCTTCCTCCATTCGCCAATATCGGCCTAATAAAATGAACGGTATGACAGCCAAGGGAGAAAGCAGGGCCGGAAGCCAGAAGGCCAGATTGCCATATTGGATGCCTGTCAGAGAATGAACCCAACCAGTGATCTGGGCTAAGGTTTCGTCTGGCTTTCTGCTGGTATCCTTGGCCCCTGCCAACCAATAATACGCATCATGAGTGGCCAGAAGCTTCTCTGCCTGGATTGACAAGCCCGGATTGTCCCAGGCCGGGGCTTCATACAGGCGCAGGCCCAGGGTCAAGGTATAGGTAATGAGGAAGATACCGATGCAGAGGATTACGCGTGAGCGGTCGTTCATGTATGGCTGCCTTGCTTCATGTTACTTTATTTGTTGGTGAATGATGGAGGGACTTAGAGACGGAGAGACTAAGGGACTGGGGGACTGAGGGAGCACAGAGGGACGGGGAGATGGAGTGACTGAGGGACTGAGAGAGGGAGGGACGAAGAGAGGGAGAGGCGGAGAGATGGAGTGACTGAGGGACTGAGAGAGGGAGGGACGAAGAGATGGAGAGGCGGAGAGATGGAGTGACTGAGGGACTGAGAGAGGGAGGGACGAAGAGAGGGAGGGACGAAGAGATGGAGGGACGGAGAGATGGGGAGACTTAAGCGACTGAGAGACGTAGGGGCAGAGCGGCTGTAAGCTGCGAGGATTTAAAGAATAAATATGTAATTTAATAACAGATATGATTTTCAAAACTTCCAGCTCTCTGGCTTGAGGGCCATATTTACGATCTTGCCAAGGATACGATCGTATTCTTGGAACAGCCTGATGTATGTAGCTTCGCTGATGTACTCGCAGGCAAAGGAATATTCAAGCCACACTTGTGTCTCCGCTGCTTCCCCCTCTGCGTCGGAAAGTTTGGATACAAAGGCTTTTGGATATCTTCTTTTCCTGAACGCCTCGGCAATATTGGCACAGACTGAACGTGAAGCCCTGCGGATTTGGTCTGTCAATGAATACTTCTCTTCTTTAGGAAAGCTTTTTGAAAGCTCAAAAATCTCCATAGAAGCCTTAAATGCTATCTGGTAAACATCAAGATCCCTATGCGATCGTATCTTCATTCTTTTTCTCTTCCAGCAGATTCTGATCCGTTAGTCACTTCCGTTCCTTCTCCTTCCGTCGCCCAGTCCCTAAAGTCCCTACGTCTCTCCCTCCCTCAACGGTCAATCCCTAAGTCCCTCTGTCTCCCCATCTCTTCAGTCTTTCGATCCGTTCGCTTTGTTCGCTAAAGTCGCCCAGTCCCTGAAGTCGCTCAAGTCTCTCAAGTCCCTCAGTCTCCCCCTCGCTCTGTCCCTCAAGTCCCTCTCTCAGTCCCTCTTCCCTCCCTCCGTCGACACCCACACCATCCCCTCTGAAATATCCCCGGCTCCTGGCGCGGCTGCCCAAAAGCCTTCCCCGGGTTGCTGCTGGCTGTGATATGTAAAGTTCGACGGATCACCGCTATCAGTGGGCAAAATACTCTGTATCCCGAGTTCTCGGGACACAGCAGCAAAATCCTGTGTCCGGAAGCTGCCCAAACGCTTTTCAAACAAGTCCTTCACAGCTCCAGCCAGGTCTTGAATATCCTTATTGTTTTGCATAAAGCTTCTTCCTTTTCATTCACTTACTTTTCCTTTTCCCGGATCAAAACATCCGGATTTATTCCAGCCATCTTGAGCAGGGTAGCAATGATCAGGCGAAAGTCCAAGTTCAGGGTTTGGGTCCTGAACATACTGGCGATACAAGGATAGCTTATGGGGCATGACCTCTTTCAGTCTTCTCTACTGCTTCTTCACGAACCTCTTTTCTTCAAAGCCTTCCCTTCCATTACCAACTCATACCCCTCAGGCATGGACTCTTTGCTGCTGTCCCAGAAGCTGGAAACGATCACTCCATCCTCGGTCATGGGCACATGGACTCGCCATTCATAATAATCCAGGGCATGCTGCAGATTAGTGCCTATTATATCAGGCAAATTATTATCGCCCAGACCCCCAATTTTCCCCTGTTCGTGAGATCCGGACTTGCTGTAGGCATAAAACCCTAGCTCCCGGGCAACTGCGATAAAGTCATCCGGGCTGAATCGGCCCTGCTGGTCAACGAATAATTGTCTGGTCTTTTTTGCCAGTTGTGTTAACTCCTCGTTGGTCATGGTTGATTTCCTTTTTCAGTTATCTTTTGTCCTGGAATGGGCATATTTTTCCTGGCATGGTTTTAATTCTGGAAGCAAGATATCCGGTTTAAGCCCGGCCATTTGGAGTGAAGTACCAGCGAAAGACAGGAGCCGAATTTTCTCTGAAGGCTTACAGTCCCATCATAAAATCGATCTGATCCTTTTCTTCTTCAGGCAAATTCTCATAGGATTTGTCGGCATTTCGTGCATTGGAGCGCTTACATTTACCCCTTATGATCTCAGCGACTTTGTCAAAATCTTCAACAGAGAATTTTCCAAATCTCTCTTCAAACAATGACTGAATCTCTCCAGCTAATATTTTGTATGTGTCATCAACCATATTGCTCTCCTTTTCCTAGCCCTTTTCCGCAACTGACCAGAAACACCTATTTTGTTTCTTTTTCACGGTGCTGCTCGATTATCCCTCTTAATATTTCAGCAGCCCAGTCCGCAATGTTTTCGGTCTGATACTCCCCGCTTGCCAGATATCTTCGGGTCTGTTCAGGGTCATACTTTTCAATGGCTTTCCTCACTCCTTTTTCAAACAAGACCCTTAAGTCATCCCTGGATGCTTTGTATAGTTCCAGATGAGCAACAAAGGTTTCCCGCCGTTCATGAGCAAGCCTGAAATAAAAGTCTCCCCAACCGACCCTTAGGTCTAGCCAGTTCCCTAAATCCAAATATGAGCATCGCTTTCCATTAGTTACTTATTATGCGTTGATCAAGCATTCACAACTCAGTTCAATTCCTATAGCTTCCATCAACGGATATGATATGGTTATTCCCCCAGCACGGTCCCTGGAGGCAGTATCTGCCAAGCCTGGGCCGCAGCCCGATACCCAACAATACACCCTGCCCGCAGCCACGCACCTTTATCAACCACGCTTCCTCCAGCCACACACGAACCAACGCCAAGATGGGCAAAATCATGAATCTCTGCATGGTGATCAACTGTTACCCCGGCATTGATGATCACTCCCTGTCCCAGTGAGGCTTGGGTGCCAATGACTGCACCAGACATAACGGTAACCCCGGATTCTAAAACAGCACTCGGTGATACCTTTGCCTCAGGATGTACGATGGTAGCCAGCCGGTGTCCGGCAGATTGTAACTTTAAAATGAGATCTTGGCGGACCTGATTGTCGCCTATGGCCACAACTGCGGCATCTACATGCTGAACGTATGAACCAAGAATCTTAGTTGTCCCAAATACTGGAAGGCCAAAGGATGCAGTTCGCTCTGGATAGGAATCATCCAGAAACCCTATGGGGGTATACAAACTTCCCTCTTGCACTGCCTCGGCTATTGTGCACCCGTATCCGCCTGCCCCAAGTATAAGTAAGGTCTTGCGCTCGCTCATCCCAAAACCAGTTCTTTTGCCTTGTGAACAATATTTTCAATACTCAAGCCATGCATGCTGCGCAAATAGTCTTGATCGCCCACATGCTTGCTAAATTCTGAGGGCAGGGCAATTCTTGCGCACGGGATCCGGCAATCTTTGGCCTCAAACAGGGCCTCAGCGACAGCGCTTCCCAGCCCGCCAATTTGACTGTGCTCTTCCACAGTCAAAAGAGCCCTGGTTTCCCGTGCAGCCTGTAACACCGCATCATCATCCAGAGGTTTTACTGTGTGCATGCTTATAACCCGGGCATCAATGCCATCCTGGGCCAGCATGTCAGCTGCATGAACTGTGGTTTGCAGCATGGCCCCGGTGGAAACCAGGGTCACATCCTTGCCGTTCCGAACAACAATGGCCTTGCCCAGTTCCCAACTCTGGGACCTGTCATGCACTTCTGGCTCCCCAGCCCGGCCCAGTCGCAAGAAGACCGGTCCAATACCCTGGGCAGCAGCTTGAGTGGCGGCCTGTGTTTCAAGAGGATCACCGGGAGCAATAACCGTCATTTCCGGCAGGGAACGCATAATAGAAATATCTTCGGTCCCATGATGGGTCATGCCCAAGGCCCCGTAGGAAAAACCGCCTCCAACGGAAACTGAGACAACATTGGCGCTATGATAACAGGCATCGTTTCGCAACTGCTCCAGGCAACGAAGGATGGGGAAATTGGCAATGGAATAGGTAAAAACCACCTTGCCGGACAAGGCAAGCCCGGTGGCAACTCCGGCCATATTCTGTTCAGCAACCCCCACATTCACAAACTGCTTGGGAAAACGGTCGGCAAACTCCTGGACAACCCCAAAGCCCAAATCCCCAACCAAAAGCATAATGTTGGAATCGGTCTCAGCTATCTGGGTCAAGGTCTTGATAAATGCGGTTCTCATTTCCTGCCCCCCAGTTCATCAAGTGCGTTTTCATACTCATCACCCTGGGGGTTACGATAGTGCCACAACACATCATCTTCCATGAAACTCACTCCCTTGCCCTTAATCGTATGCGCGATAAAACAGCTAGGCTTCCCGTCAGCAACGGGAACACCTTGTAGATTATCTTCAATTGCGCCCACATCATGCCCGTCAATTTCCAGGGCAGACCAGCCAAAGGCCTTCCATTTATCGGAAAAAGGCTCAAGATCCAGAACATCCCGGGTATGGCCCATGGCTTGAATCTTATTGTAATCCACTATAGCTACCAAATTATCCAACCCATGGTGAGCTGCAAACATGGCCGCCTCCCAGGTAGAGCCCTCGTTACATTCGCCATCACTGAGCAAGGCGAATACGCGGTAGTTCTGGCCATCTCTTTTTGCAGCCAGGGCCATGCCCGCAGCCATGGAAAGTCCATGCCCCAATGCCCCAGACGAGACCTCTATTCCGGGCACCCCGCACGTAGCGTGCCCGGCCAATCGGCAGCCGTTGAGATAAAAACTCTCCAGCCAGTCCAGGGGAATAAAGCCGCATTCAGCCAGGACGGCATAATACCCGGCAGCCGCATGCCCTTTGCTGAGGACAAATCGATCCCGGTCCGGATCGTCAACCGCAGCAGGGTTCACCTTGAGTATTTTGCCATACAGTACAGCCATCAACTCGGCCATGGAAAAACTGCTGCCCAGATGAGAGCTTTTGGCGGTATACACCATTTTTAAGGCATGCAGTCGAATCTTGTTGGCCAAGACTTGCAATTCATCGCTTTTTGACACAATCCCCCCTTTGCATCGTTACCTTATTGATAAAATTGGCGTATGGTTGCGCAGACATACTCGACATCATCATCTGTCAGTGATGTATTCATGGGCAACATGAGTAATTTTTCGAATAGCTGTTCAGTAAACGGCAGACTGCGGGTAAAGCCTAATTTTTTCATGGCATGGACCGGCAGACCGCCCCATTGAATCATGGTCCCAATTCCATTTTCAGCAAGATATGATTTGAGCTCATCACGTCGTTCTGCTTCAATCTCATAATTCTGAAATATGTCAAAACGATCTGCATCCTGCTCAGGCCCTGGAGGAAGTCGGACTGCATCCAATCCTCCCAACCCTTCTTGATACTTGCCAGCTATCTCCCTGCGCCGGGAAATAGCCTGGTCGTATTTGGTGAGTTTGTAATCCAGAATGGCCGCCTGCAGGTTATCAAGGCGGGAATTTAAACACCAACAGACAACCTCCAGAGTATCAATCCGTCCATGATCCCGAAACAACTTGCATTGCTCATAAACCTCATCGTCATTGGTGATGATACAGCCCCCATCACCCAGGCAGCCGAGGGTCTTGGCTGGATAAAAGCTAATTACCCCGCCCCGGCCAAATGATCCAGCGCACTTTCCTTTATATTTGGCTCCCAGAGCTTGGGCGGAATCTTCAAGGATAAACAATCCATGTTTATCCGCGATTTTCTGGAGGGCATCCATGTCTGCACACCGCCCATTGAGTTGCGTGGGCATGATAGCCTTTGTTTTGGATGTAATTGCCTGCTCAACTGAACTGGGATCCATCTCATGGTCCCACCCGGTCTCCACAGGCACAGGTGTGGCCCCGGAAAAGCTTATTCCTGCTGCTGTGGCAACCATGGTGTGCGTGCAAAAGAGCACTTCATCTCCAGGCCCCAAACCACTGGCCCTACACAACATGTACAAGCCGTCAGTGGCGTTGCCGACCCCAAGTACATGCTTGATTCCCAGATAATCGGAAAGATTTTTTTCAAATTGCTCCAGATCCTTCTGGAGAATAAATGCCCCCCGGTTTCCGACATCATCTACGATTTTTTGAATCTCTTCGGCATCATCCCGATACACATCTGGATAAACAAAAAAGGGAACCTTCCGTTCAGCCATTTTGAACCTCATCTTCTTGTTTCGTATCCTGTTTCTGTCGCTCAATTACTTGAAGGGCCTGAGCCCTGAGTTCGTCAAAAGACGGGTAACCTGTAAGTTCCATTGGCGACCAGTTTTTATTTAATATGCGATAAATTGTCGCAAAAATGATTTTGAGATCTTTTCCAACTGACTGAGTTTGATAATAATACAGTTGAAGCTTCATTTTGGTCGGGCGTATGACCTCTTCATAAACTGCATCAGGGTCAGGGGCACCCTCAAGAACTCCTCCTTCGTCGGAGTTCCATATTGAGGCCCAATCAGTTATGCCCGGTCTCATCTCTAAAGTCTTTTTTTCTTCTTCAGTATACTTTTTAACCTTCCAGACAACTTCCGGACGTGGGCCGACCAAGCTCATTTCTCCACGCACCACATTGATCAACTGGGAAAGTTCATCAATCTTGCAAGCACGTATGAAACGTCCGCTTCGAGTAACCCGGGGATCACTGCCTGAGGTTGTCGGGCCGCCTACTTGATCAGCATTTACAACCATGGACCGAAACTTGTAAATCTTAAATGGCTTCCCATGTCTCCCAGCCCGTAATGGTCGGTAAAAGACAGGACCATCAGAATCCCGTTTCACCCAAATAGCAACAGCTATTAAAAGAGGAGAGGTCACAAGCAAGCCGGTTGTTGCTAACACCAAATCGAAGACACGTTTCATCATTGTCTATCCTTTATAAAATCACTTCTTTGTGGGCTTCAAATATAATAATGATTAGCAGATCTATAATGTGTGCAATGTTATTGTTAATTCATATAAATAACAATTATTATGACGCTCTCTCATAGACATATACTAAAGTCTCTTCTCCAGAATGCAGCTGAAAAGAGCTCGACTTTTTCGCACCCATCTTTTCATAAAACTTATGTGCTCTCTTAAGTGAAGCACCAGTTGGAATTTGAAATGTTCTAATATCTCTTTTAGTAAATTCTTTCTCAAGGTGACGGAACAAGTCTTCAGCAACCCCTGTTCCCTGATGTGTGCTTTCAACTGCCAAGTCCAAAAGTTCAGCGGTTGGGAGGTTCGATTGTTGTTTTGCGGGATAAAGAAGAGTTTCGAAAGCTTTCTTCATTCGGTGAAACGAAAGCAACTTTGGCAAAAAATAGATCAACGCATAAGGAAGCTTCTTCAATATAAAATCCTTGTAAAGTTTTCCTGAACTCAGAGTTCCTAAGGCATATCCAACAACTCTATTTGAAACCTTGTCTTTAGCCATGACCATAATTCCATAGCGGCTATCTGCTATATGATGAAATATCAGTCTGAGTGGTTTGTCGCCAAGTGAACTCAAAAAACCTTGGTCGATTTCTTTTAATTGAATTTGAACTGCTTGGTTGACATCTGATGACGAGAAACCAGAGGGGTAGCATTGTATCATGTCTTCATACTCCATTCAAAAAAGCAATCGCACGATCTATGTCTTTTTGCCGTACCCTCAAGTGCACAGGCAGGGAAACAACTTCTTTACAAAGTTTTTCAGCATTCGGACACGAACCTTCAGTGTAATGCACAAGGGGCAACTCCTGGCCACTCAGTGGATGAACAGGTGTGGCATACCATTCTGCGAGCTCCACTCCTGCCTTTTTTGCCTTTGCCAATAGGTCTTGTTTGTTTTTGGCCAGAAGTGGGTACCTGGCAAAAACAGTGTCGCAATCCTCAGAAACGTTTGGGAGAGACACTAATCTTGATACAATGTTTTGTTGGTATTGATCTGAAGCCCATCTGCTATGTGCTGAGATTTTTTCCACGCTCTTAAGGTATTTTTCTAGCCGGTGTTTCACGCCCTTTGTCATCTTGAGCTGAAAATCTTTAGATATATTATTTTTACCCACAGGATTATAATTGCTTTCAGCCAAGCCGAGATCTCCTAACTTGTGAAAGAGAGTGCGTACTGGCCAATATAATGATGGTCGATACAGCAAGCGAAATGCTTGATATTGCAATTCAATCTTCCCTTGAGTGACAAAGCCAGGTTGCTGATAAGATAAATAATCTTCTTTCACCTTTTCCCTGATATTTTCATCGTTTATTTCTATTCCCCCTCCAACTCCTGCTACTACAGGCTTTCCCCACTCAAACGAATAGAAAGCTCCCAATCCTAACGAGCCAACAAGATTTCCTTTGTATTTGGTCATGAATGTGTGACAACAATCTTCAATAACAGGAAGGTCATAATAAGAAGCTATATTTTGAATTGCATCCATGTTTGCCGGTATTCCAAAAGTATGCTGGACCACTATTGCTTGCGTGTGATCAGTTATCTTGTTCTGCAGATCCTCTGGGGCCATATTAAAACCGTTTTGTTCAGTATCAATGTAGCTGGGTTGAGCCCCTAGAGCCATAATAGCTTCTGGCACTGCCAAGCATGTAAAGGCTTGAATGGCCACTTTGTCGTTTGACGTCACATTGAGTGCTTTAAGCAGCGCATACAACCCAACACGGCCACGAAAATACACAAAAGGATCTTGGCTCAATGAATATGTCATGCTTTCGTCCATTCTCCTGGATTTTTAATTGGTTTTATGAGACCGACTAATGATCCCATACCGTATAAAAAGTGGGTCAGGAAAAAAATAAATGGCATGGAAAAAACGAAACGCCAGTCCCGCTCTTTATGCGCAATAGGTATTGAAGCAGCAAGTGAACAAAAAATGTATATTGCTAATTCAATCCCTAAAAGCCACTGGAAGAAAGGATGAAAGAAAGAAAGCAAAGATAGAATCATCAGGCTCAAAACGAAGGCCAAAGGAACTAAATTGCGCCATGAAAAAATCTTTTTGGATATCATTCTGCTGACAAAAAAAGGGGTGAGACCAGCTGAAAAAATCCAAGGGATATATCCGCGCAAGGTACCACGCGCAAAATAATGACAAATAATATCTGGAGCGAATAGGATTTTTCCACCTGCTTTCTGCAGGCGGATATTAAATTCCCTGTCCTGTCCACGGACAAGAGCTTCATCAAAAAGACCAATATCTTGAAAAATTTGCCGTCGGTAGCATCCACCAAAAACTGTATCAACCCATTTGATGTCCTTGGCACCAGTCCGGTAAATAGCATTGCCGGCAGCAAATGGGTGGGATATGGAAATAGCTATAGATTTTCCAATGACAGAATTGCTACCAGGCAGTGTCTGCCTTATGCCTCCTACATTATCGGCATTGTATTTGTTTAGATAAGAAACACTTTTTGATACATAACCCGCATCATAATTTGAATGAGCATCCATACGGATGACAATATCTCCTTGCGCGGAATCGATACCAATATTTAATGCATGAGGCTTTAATCTATGTGGATTATCAGTTAGTTTAACAATTTGATGTATTTTAGAATACTGGGATACTATTTCCCGAGTTTTATCAGCGCTGCCACCATCCACAACCAAGATCTCTAAATAATCAAAAGGATAATCACCTGCTAATATAGAATCTAAACATTGCCCAATGTACTTCTCTTCATTATAGCAAGGGATTATTATAGATACAAAAGGGTACGTATTCATTTTATATATCTTTGCTAACTTGTTGAGATAACATGACTTTCAAAGAAGTAGTACAGATGTCTGTATATGTGTGCTTCTCAAAAATACTATCCAAAACGATGTTTGAGCGCTGCAGACATTTTAAGGACTCTTGATCAATATGACTTTCAAGTTTATCAATCTTAAAGTTCAGATTTTGAAATAAAGATAAATAATCGCTCTCACGCATTCGATTACAGTAAGCAAACTCATTCCCAGCTATTTTTTCCCAATCATTCTCGGAAAATTGCAAAAAATTTATTCTACTGATTGAAGGGTCAGAATGTTGGAAATGATCACTCATATCGATAAAATGAATTACTGCACCGGTTGACTTTACAATACGTTTTGCTTCTATAAATATATCTTGAATAGTATCAGGTGGAATGTGCTCCATGACAGTAATAGAAAAATGACAGTCAATACTATTATCTGGCAAATCAGTTCTTGATGCATCCATTGGTGCCATGTATTTTATATTTGCTTCTTTTAAAAACTTAATGGGATCATGTTGAAAGCGATGCAGAATAGAAAATCTTTCACTGACGATGCCCCCCCCGTTTAACTGATTATACAGCTCTAAAACTTCATTACTATGGGCAGCTATCCATTCCAGAGTTTGTTGGGTCAATCTCCAGTCAATGCGCCGATGCAGATCAGCAGACATGACAGAACCTGCACCACACAAAAAAAATCCAATAGGTGCAACTGGAACATGACCAGTACCAACTTCAAAAAAATGCTTGTCCACAACCCCATGTCCTTGATTATCCAACCAAGTTGCCATTTTGACCTGAACTGGCAAACGGGACATGGGGTTGGCCTGTAATCTGCCAAAGGTTTTTTGAATATTCTTGTATATTCTATCCCCCCAAGGAATCCAGGAACAAAATCGCATTATCCTCGCTTTATTTTCCCAACGCATGGTTATGGTAAGCTCCCTGCTACTGCTACCATCATATACGTCCAGCATACAATGTAGTTACAATCAACTCCGCTGCCTGTCCTTCCCCATATGGCCGCACATCTTGGCCAAAGCGACCTATCGACTCTATGATTGTCTCTCGAATATCTGCTTGGCCCGGCTGTGCCAACCGGTTCCATCCGGCCTCCACCAACTCGGTCCATTCAGTTTCATCCCGCAGGGTCACACAGGGCACTCCTTGGAAATAGGCCTCTTTCTGCACACCGCCGGAGTCTGTGGCAATGACTGCTGCGTTTGTCTCCAGGGCCAACATGTCCAGGCAGCCCACGGGATCGATGAACGAGAGGTGAGAAGCCATAGGCCATAGGCCATGGATTTCGAGTTGCTTTTTGTTCCGGGGATGGAGAGGGACTATCAGATGCATTGGCTCACCTGACTCCAAACTGCTATACAGTATATTTATATATATGCTTCAACTTTCAAGCTAAAAGAGCTTGGTAAAATATAATTAATTTCTCCAATTCAATGTTCCAGCAATAATAACTCCTGACAGCATTTTGACCTCTTGTACCCATCTCAATTGATTTTTGAGGATTTTCTATAAAAAAACGAATCACATAAGCAATTGTATCTATATCATTCGGGTCAACACAAAACCCACATTGATGACGCTCAACTACATCTCGGTAAAGAGGAAAATCTGAAACAACCACAGGTAGTCCCATGGCCATATATTCAAACATTTTTGTTGGATAGGAATCAATATAATTTCCAATGGGTTTTAAAAGAGCTATTCCAATATGGCAACGAGCAATCATTGCCCAGCCTTGACTGGGAGGCATTCTCCCAGGAGAGTGAATCCAACCTTCATTTACCCCCTGCTGGTAAGCCTTGCTCGTAGAAACATCTCTGGACACATTACCGATGCATTCGAACTTAGCGGCTATACCATCTTCGCGGATCTTTCGTATGGCCTCTATTACAGTCAATAAACCGCGACTTTGTGATATACTGCCAATATATCCTACTAATAAACTATTTTTCTGAGTGGAGCTTGCTAACTGCATCAGTTTATCAACTGTGGGCAAATTTAGAACAACTTGACCTCGTTTCACCCAATTGTAATGATCTGCATATGATTTTTCAGCCATTACCACTGCCATACGATTTAAGGACAATCGTTCGAAAAAACTTATGAAGAAAGCCAACGGCTTTCGAATTAGTGGGTGAATCCAATGTTTGGTTCTTATCTGCTCAGGAAGGTTTTCATGCATGTCGTAGACAACACGGCGACCAGAAACTCTCAACAACAAACCTAGTGGGAGTAACTCTGGATCGTGTAAATGATAAATATCTCCTTTTTCAGAAAAAGCCTTTCGAGCAGCTCTTAATATGCCAAAAGTAATTCTGCTCAATCTGCCTGAATATCGAGGCAATGCTTTAATTTTAACATTGTTACGTATTTCGTCACAATCAGATTGGATTATTAAGGTGACCTCATGATCTTTTGATGCTAACCCACTGCATTCTTTTTCAAAAATACGAGTATCATTATTTGGATGGACTGTAGAAATATGAATAATGTTCAACTTATTGCCTGTCATGTAATTGATAGATTTTACTTTACTTAAATGAACTCACATTGATTTTTTTGACTAATAAAAAGCTACGTCAATTGCCATTTGACAGACGCATGCATGATGAACCACTAAAAATAATTCGCAATAATTAATATGGATTTAATTGTGTTTATAAAATTTGTTAATATACATGATGTACAAAATCCACATAGATAAGTAGACATAAAAGTGCTCCTTGTGAATAACACTTTCAAATAGTGATTGTATAAAAAAACATATATAGCCTATGATAAAGATCAGACCGCCTCTATCTTGAATGCTAGAAAAAAACATTTTAAAAGGAAAATAAATAAATATTATGAAATAACCAAACAAACCTAGAAATATACCTGATGTCGCCATTAAATGAATAGGCGTATTGTGGACGGTTGATGGACGCGCATTGGCAGAATATAAGTACTCATGGATCATCCCATATCCTGTCCCCAAAAATGGCTTTTTTGCTATGATTTCAATTCCATTCTCAATGGTGACAAGCCTCCCAACATTAAATAAATCTAACATAGAATTAAAATATAGTCTTTGCTTCCAAAAGTTGAAAAGTCCTTGGTCAAGGACTGAATAAATTGAATCAAAAAACAAGAAGCCTACAAAAAAGATAAAAAAACAAAATAGTAACAATATTATAAAATTATCTTTTTTTAACATAAAACGACTAGACAAGTTTTGGCGAAACAATAACAAAATACAGATTTGACAAACAAATCCTGTAAAAAGTAACAAATTTTGTTTATTGACAGTGATCATATATATATAAATGCTAAACACTAAAGTAAATAGTATTACTAAAAATTTAAAAACATCATGCTGTTTGTCGACAAAAGCTATTGCCACTGTCGAAAGTAAAAAAATATAAGAAGATAGCATGATAGAATTATTGAATATTCCCATGTACCTATACTTATTTGCAAATGAATAAGCAATGTCATGATATGCACTTCCAGCAAATACAAAGAATATAATTAAAAGCAAAAATAATACTATTACATAATTTATATTCATATTTTTATCAAAAGAATAGATGAATACCGGCATAGAGAATAAAATAACAGACCATTTATAAATCATTTTAAGATCTTGGTTGTTTATTACATATCCAATTAAAATAGGTTTCAATGAAACTAAGAATGCAAATAGCATGATTAAAAATATGAATTTATTATAATCTAAGAATGGTAATGTTGTTTTGCGTGTCTTGAATATTCTAAGTATAACTATTATTAATAATGTGCAGATTAAAATAGAATCTCTATATAAATCTTGTATATAAAAAGGCTTTAAAAGTTGAGAAATAAACATTACCAATATAAAATAATAAAATACTAAATATTTGAAAATGTAACGTGCATGAAAATCTATATACATAATAAACAACTTTATATTTAAAACTTGAACATTATTGAACACTCCACCGCCTAAAGGCGGTGGAATCCATTAACGGCTAAAGCCGGCGACATCGGCCTTCGCCGATTAAAACTATGGTTCCAGATAATTGGTACATATGTGTCTTTGCTTAAATGTTTGACCTCAAACGCAGTTTATATCATCAGTAGCTGCTCGTAGGCTCAAGAAATTGAAGACCAAAGTCAAAGCAATAGTACATGCACTGTTGTCGCTGTTTTCCACTATCGAAGAACGCTGAAGCTGCCACCTAAAGGTGGGGGTTTTAACCCTCCCAAATTGGGACAATAATATACTCGATCAAGTAAAACTATCTTTAAACTTTTGATGCCATATAATGCCTGTTAAGATCTTATAAGTTAAAATAAATGCATTGCCAACTATTTCTGAAAATTAAATATAAAATTTAAATAAATATTAATGGTAACAGCCTAAAGCCTTTAATCTTTCATAGTGCTCTATATCACGGTATTTAAATACTATTGCTGGATGACCTCCTGCAATGGCATATTTTGGAATATCTGAAACCACAACGCTACCAGCCTGGATAATCGCTCCCTCGCCTATCCTTGATTCACCTAAAATGATCACCCTTGAGCCAAGCCACACGTTATTTTCAATATGTATAGGTTTGTGAATATAAGTGCTATCGTAGGGTATTGCTTGGCCGTTGTCATAGTTATGTATTTGAGTAATCATTAAACATCCAGGCCCTGAATGAAAATTATCTCCTATAAAAATCTTGCCTCCACCAACAATATTCATACCGTTAAAATTTACATTATTGCCAAGATAAGTATTTCTTGTTACGATACTTTTTCCATTTACCTTTAGGTTACACCCAACAAAGCAAGCACGCCTCAAAACTCGAAATGTATACCACTTTTTCTTAATCGATTTTATCGATAGCAAAAGTGTGTTCAACAGAAATTTCATTGGTTCCTCTTTATCGCATCTTCGCCCAATATCTCAGCTACAGCATGTTGAAAATTCTGTTTCCAATTCTCAGCAAAAAAATAGTGTTTATCGATTTCTACAGGATCATAGCGGAATTTAACCTCAACTGCTTTCTTAATGAGTTGCGCATATCCAGAGTCCAATAGGGGACGCATGTAGTCGACACCGGGAAGGTCAACTAAATATGTTTGGCAATGAAAGGCTAGGCCCTCGAATACAGCTGTTGAATACACACCGATTTGCCATTTGGCTTGAGCAAACAGCTCGTAGAGATCTGGAGTATGAGAATCAACGATTTCCAAGTCGCTGTCCACGAGCCAAGGATAGTCTTCCCGCCAACGGTCATACTCGCCTGGATGGAGTTTATACACTATACGAACGTGTGCAGGGGCGGACTGTCGCAACTGGACAGCGAAATGGGAGAGTCTCTTGCCGATTGTCCCTTGAGAGATGAAAACCAGTGTGTCTGCTTTAGGTATATGCTTTAGTGCTGAACGGCATGTTTCTAAATGAGGATAGCCGATGTTATAAATTTTTTCGCTAGGTATTGGGAAATCAACATTTTGTTTCCAATATTCACCAAAAGCAAAAAAATAGTCTGGGAAATTGTATTTATTATTTTTATAAGGAAATGAATAAGCCATATGGTATCTAGAAACAACACCGTGCTGCAATTCTATTGTTGGTATTTTACATTCTTTAGCAGCAGCTATAAAGCTATTTCTTCCATAGCTTGCTAAAACAAAACATGCTCTTGGCTTAACTATCTTGAATAATTCTTTAAATAAATAAAGATCAACTTTATATCTTTCTAGAACTTTTCTTGCTACTCCATAAACGTCAACATTAATGTTAAAATTAAAGGTAACTGCATTTTCTATACTTTTACAGACAGAAGAATCAATGTTGTTTTTATTATGCAACTTAAAGCAACTACAAAAATAAGATAAGGTAGTTATAAAATCATTATAATATAATCTTACTGACTTGGCTGGAATTAAGTGCCCATTGCCATAGTGCTGCTCCAGAACTACCCCGTCTTGGACGAGATTAGCCACATAGTCTGAATAAATATCCCAATAAAAACCATCTGATAAAAGTTTACGCCGCGGATGCCCATTGAAAATTATGCTGTGCTTCTTGATGCAAAAAGGATTATAGAAAATATAACTTTTTAGTAATCTATAAGACATTATAATTTTAGCTTTAATTCCCCTGTCTGGAACGGTATGCGCTTGGCCATAAAACCCAAGCTCTTGCATAATGGTGTTGAAAACCTTAAACCGAATAAGCTCCCAAACTCGGATTCCATCGACTTCCCATTCAAATACATAGAGATCTTGCTCAAGTTGAAAAAAAGACTCACATACCTCTGAAAAAGTCATAAGAAGCTCAATTTATGAAGATTTCAACCTAGGATAAATCTTGGAAACCACAGGCCGGATATACGAATGAAAAGAAAAAAACATGAGGCCACTAAACCCCATAAAATACGTCAATTTAACAAATTGAATCTTTAGATCGATATGCATCGAAAGATCGGACAAGGGAACACCAAGCAATATAAAGAACCCGAGAGCTATTTTCCATACTTCGAACTGTGGATCAAACAGTCTCCGGCTGACAAAAAAACCAAACACAGCCTGAAAGGCGAATGATATCAATGTAGCATAGGCCGCGCCGTAAATGCCGAATCGGGGGATGAAAAGGAGATTCAGTATGATATTTAGCAGTGCAGCGGCGCCAGTCAGAAACGGTAAAAACTTGGTCTTTTTGAATTGAAAAATCGGGGATACGGCAAAAAAATACACGCCTTGAAAAAAGTAGCCCATAATAATGATCGGCACTACTCCAGCAGATGCGTGGTAGCTCTCAGGCGTGAGAAGGATCAAAAATTCCTTGGACCAAAGCATACCCATGAGGCAGATAGTACCTATGCCAATAAGCCACAAGGCAAACATGCGCCGGTTTTCATAGGCTTTGTCGTGGGTATCGCTGGACATGAGGTCAAAATAATTCGGCTGCCAAGCCCTATTAACCGATGCAACAATGATGCTCATGACCATGCCTATCTGATAGCCGAGGGAATAGATGCCGAGCTGGTCCATGCTGACGTATTTTTCAAGAATAACCCGGTCAATGGAGTTGTGCATCACCCCAGCCAGGAGATGGAAGACAATGGGCACGCCAAAAGCCAGGGCGTATTTGACGTAGGCAGCGTCAAAACGGAAAATGAATTTTCTGGAATGTGGAATATAAAAAAGAGCGAAAAAAATTGCTTGCCCAACCAGATGGCCTTTGACCTTTCCCAGGGCCCCTTGCTTGAGATAGACCACAAAGAATAAGATCATGCCGACCATGAAAGCAAACTGCAAAAACTGGAGTATTGCGCATTCTTTGTATTGCTTCGTGGCCAGGTAGTAGCTAATGACCAATTGATTGAGTATTTGAAAAAAACCGGTCCAAATGACAATGGGCAAATAAGGCTGAAAAGGGATGTCTTTGACGGCAAGCAAGACATATAGATGCTCGCCCCAAAAGGTCAAAATACAGCACAGCACTAGTAAAACTACAACCAAATATGCGTTTATCGAAAATAGAAACTCGCCTATCTTTCTGGCGTTTTCCTTGAATTCATAATAATATCTGGTCTGGGCGCCATAAAAGCCGAACATGAGCACTGTAGCCATGAGCTGCAGCATGACCTGCAAGTAGCCCACAATGCCGTATTCGGCAGGAGTCAAAAATCGCGTATACACAGGAATAAGGAAAAAGCCGAAGGCTTTTGTTCCCACCTGTCCTATTGTGTATATGGATGCACCTTTGAAGACAGAACGTATAGAATAAGTCAAAATAAGACTGTCTTATAATTACAAAATTAATCAAACATAGACCAAGTAAGAATGTAATCTTCATAAATTTGTTTACTTGCTCTTTTTCCAATGACCAATTCAATATCCTTTGGACTTATTCCATGGCCAGGTCTTTTCCATGTCAAATCCTCAGATGTAATAACATGCCCTTCCAGAATATTTCGTTTAGCCACAAGACTCCGCCTAGCATGTTGTCTTGATAGTTCTTCATTAGGCAGGGCTTCTATCTCAAATTGGCCCAAAAGTCTCCAGGTACTGTCAAGCATTCTGCAAAATTTCTTCAAATCGACAACATCCATAGCATGATAATGATCATTACCAGGCAGGGTCTTATCGTGAGTAAAATGTTTTTCAATTATCCGAGCTCCGAGAAGAGCTGCAGCTAAAAGTGTTTGCATATCCTTTGGCAATGTATGATCGGAATATCCAATAATGTTATTAGGAAATTCAACCTCTAGGGTCTTGATCTTTCCCAGATGCGCATCTTCATCCTTAGTAGGATAGTTAAGAACACAATGAAGTAGAGCCAAAGGCGGGTTATACTCGTCGATCCAAGATTTGGCTGTTTGAATTTCTGAAAGGTCGCTTGCTCCAGTAGACAATATAATAGGCTTGCCATATCTACAGATATGCTCAATAAATGGTTTGTTCGTAATATCTGAGGATGAAACCTTAAATACTTCCACCAAGTCATTCAGAAAATAAGCAGAATCTAAATCGAAAGGAGTGCTAAGAAAAGCAATTCCTGCGCTATCGCAATACATTTTAAGCTCTTGAAATTCTGTTTTCCAAAATTTATCGTATTTTTGGAATAGGGCGTGCTGAGTTGGAGTAGGCTCTTTGCTGAGATCCCAATAGGCAGGCGAATCTTTAGAGGCAATTTTATCAGCCTTATAAGTTTGAAATTTAATCGCATCTGCTCCTCCTTCAGCTGCCTCATCAATTAACCGCTTGGCTAGCTCCATGCTCCCCTCATGGTTAACGCCCGCCTCGGCTATTATGTAGGGCTTATGTTGAAATAATGTATGGCGATCTTGAATTTGGAAAAATTTATTAATTTCTTGTCGCATCACCCCTCCAAGGCTTGAGAAATCAAATAATTTACATTTTTTCTGCCTTGCTTCAAATCAACATCTTTCATCATATTGGACATATGTTTTCTACGGTCTACAGACTCAACTAACTTCCGAAAAGAGCTAAGAATGGTTTGTTTTGATAAACTAAAACCAAGGCCGAGATTCATAAATCCAAATTCCTTTGACGCAAAAAAATGGGTCATTTCACGATTGTTTTGCGCCATCACAATTGTGGGAGTTCCTATCGCGGCTGCCTCGTATGTTGTACGCCCAGCAGAAGTAAATATAATGTCCGCCTGATGCATATACTTTGATATGTTAGATGAGTTTTCAGCTATTTTTATATTTTCAAAACATTCCAGTGTATTAAATTTATCATACCCGAACCCAGCTACTACTTTTATCTCAATATCATTATCTGTTGCGTATTCATAAATTGATTCTAAAACTTTATGTGTGTAATTATTTGGGTCAACACCACCGAATGTCAATAGTACGTTTTTTACACTGTCCCTTATTTTTTTTGTAGGGCTGAGCAAAAACTCATCGCGAAGACAAAAATATCGATGCCCAAAATAGTGATTCGGAAGTATCTCATTTTCAGGATACATTGCATTAATCACTAGATCAGCAAATTGAGCACCTCTTCCCAAGTCTTCAAAAGTTACAACCTTCGCGCCCGCGTTTTTTATATCCATAATATATTTAGGGGAGGTGTCTAAGGTATCGTTAACAACCACATCCGGATTTAGGAGACGGATATCGTCAATTATATTTTTTCCTTTTTGTTTATAAACTGTATAATTACGTTCACATATTTTTTTATAGGCAAGATCACTCTTTTCATCGACCAAAAAATATACTTCATGGTTGAGTATGTCATTGGCTAAGAGCAATGTATTGTAAACATGCCCCAAACCAATCTTTTCATACCCTGCAACTACAAAAAGAACTTTTTTCCTTTTTAAGTAGTATTCACAAAGGTTCCAGTCATCATATGTATCAATATCAATACTTTCTGCCCCCGACAGCAGGTAAAGGTCAACTTTTGATCCGATCCGGCTTTCTTCTGTGAGAACATATTCTTTAGTTATCAAAAAAGCGCCTGTCTCTTTGAATGTTGGTGGTAGATATTGCCTATTTACTCGTTTTTCATAGTTAGGAACAAAAGCGCCATTTTCTTTTTTCCATGTTAAATGGGTATCTTCTTTAGCAGATATTATTGTATCGATATCTTGATTTCCCAATATCTTTTCAAGTGCCTTGTCGAGAGAGCGGACAGAAAGAAGAGGGGATGTTGGCTGTATCGTCACTATAATATCATATTTTTTTTCATTTACCTTAGAAGCATGTTTAAAGGCATTATAAATCACAGGGTCTAGAGTAGTTGAATCTTGAGCATTTTTCGATGTGCGATTATGTATATTTACGCCATATTTTTCAGCTATAGCCAGTATTTCTTCATCATCGCTGGAAACGTAAATATCTGGATTATACGATGAGATTAAAGCTGTTTTTATAACGTAAGATAGTAATGGTTTACCATTAAGCGATCTTATGTTTTTCCTAGGAATTCCCTTTGACCCACCGCGAGCTGGTATGACTATTAAAATGTTATTTTTCATAATTTGCTACTCATTTTCTAAAAGCACACTGATGTTTTGATGATGACCGATCCGTCTCTGTAGCATAATAATTTTCTAACAGTGCAATGTCGTCCTCTATTAGATAACTTGCGGTCTGGATTTCGATGAGTTCTGAATTGGTGCTTTGGGGTCGGACCAACCCACATGCCTTTTTTTAAAAAAACAAATGAATCCAAAAAGAAGCTAATCAGGGGTTAAAAGGATAATATCTAATCAACACCGACAAAACAGGGCTTGGAGCCAAATGCCGCCAAAGCCGACACGCAGGTTACCTGAAGAAGCAAGATGTTTATGATCGATCTATGCTTCTGCAATATTACACCTCTGGCCAGTGGCCAGATGCCAAATTGTAGACCTGATTTATTTAGTCTGGGCTCTGAGTGGTTGTTGCCAAAAGATAAAAGGGCATGGGTCATTGGCGCTGGGCTAGGAGCTATAGGAAAAGGCAAAGGAATGCCTGCTATCCATCTCACCTATTTTCTTTGGCTCCACTCAAGAATCTGTGCATGAAGTGAGGCCATAGACTTGAAAAGCATGAGTCCCCTCGGGTAGTTAGGTGGTTACCACACACACCAGCTACCACGGAGGAACTCATGCTCGTGTCCCAGTTGATCAAATCTACGCTTGATATTCAAGGATTTCGTGTCAGCCAGGTCCAAGGCGATACGAACGCGATCATCGTGGATATTGTCCCGGATCGTCGTCATTCGCTCTTTTGCAGCTCTTGTGGAAGCGCTTCCAGGTATCGGGATACTCTCTCTGTTCGTCATTTTCGGCATGTTCCTCTCTGGGGCATCCCTGTATGG
>NZ_JIAK01000030.1 GCF_000620765.1 Desulfovermiculus halophilus DSM 18834 | reverse complement strand
TTGTATACCACCATGGCAGCGCCGATAAGGGCATATGATTCTTTTTGATATAAATATGTATTCATTGAATCATCCCTTTCTTTATCAGCGGAAATCAGCGCGATCAGCGGTTAATGTTCTTCTTTTGCCGCTGATAGGTTATCTGCGGAAAGAAAATGAGGAAGAGCTTTAGCCGCTGATAAAGATAATCTACGCTGATAAGAAAAGATCATCTTTTGATCTGCGATCAGCGTAATCAGCGCAATCTGCGGTTGTTTCTTTTCTTTGGCCGCTGATGGGTTGTCTGCGGAAAGAAAAAGAGGAAGATATTTAACCGCTGATAAAGATGATCGGCGCTGATGAGAAAAAAATCATCTTTGGATCAGCGATCAGCGGTTATTTCTGTTAGAAAACTCCATTCTTTTTGTCCAAGAACCCAACCCACCTATTCGCCATCCATCCCCCTCCGCTCCTGCAGGGGCGGATATCCGTACACGGACTTATACGCCCTGCTCAGGGCGGCGTTGGACTGGAATCCGCAGGCAAGGGCAATGTCCAGAATGCGCAGGC
This sequence comes from Desulfovermiculus halophilus DSM 18834, assembly GCF_000620765.1. Taxonomy (NCBI): domain Bacteria; kingdom Pseudomonadati; phylum Thermodesulfobacteriota; class Desulfovibrionia; order Desulfovibrionales; family Desulfohalobiaceae; genus Desulfovermiculus; species Desulfovermiculus halophilus. Next base: position 26,177 of record NZ_JIAK01000030.1, on the reverse strand, counting down.
TGGTCTGGCCCAGAAGCTGTCTGGCCCGCTCCAGGCGCAGCTTGAGATACAGGCGGGACGGGCTTTGTTCCAGGTTGTCCTGAAAGACCCTGCTCATCTGTCGTGGAGACAAGCCGACAATCGCGGCGATCTGCTGCACGGACAGCGGTTCCTGAATATTCTGCTCCATGATTTCAATGGCCCGGACCACCTCCGGGTGATGGACCTGCATCCGCAGGCTGATGGGCATCCGCTGCTCGTCCTGGGGCTCTCTGATCCGCTCGTGGATGAACTGTTCGGAGATCTTGACCGCCAGGGGATACCCGTGCTGCAGGGAGATCAGCTGGAGCATCATATCCAGGGAGGAGGTCCCTCCGGATGAGGTCAGCCGGTCCCGGTCGATCTCATACAAGGCCCCGCTAATCCGCACATCGGTAAAATCCTCCCGAAAGGCGTTCAAGTGCTCCCAGTGCACTGTGGCCCGATACCCGCGCAGCAGACCGGCCTTGGCCAGGAGGATGCTCCCGGTGTCTATTCCCCCCAGGACGCAGCCCTCCCCGGCCCGGTCCCGGAGCCAGGAGAAGATGCTCTCCTGGAAGTGCTGCTCCGGATGGTATCCGGCGCACACAATGCAGGTCCGGACCTGACCGGCATCGGCCAGGGAGGACTGAACGTCAAAGGCCATGTCGTTGCTGGCAGTGACCGGCAAGCCGTCCACAGACACGAACTGCCAGGTGAATAGATCCGGCTGGAATCGGTTCGCAGCCCGCAGGGGTTCCACGGCGGCCAGAAGGCCGAGCATGGAAAATCCATGCAGGATCAGGAAATGGACGGCTTGAGAGGTATGCAGAGTATCCTGGGGCATGAAAGACTGCTCTCACTACCACACCCGGGCTGCTCGCTCAGAAACCACGCTGGCCCGAATCCGGGTCGGGGTCATCGCCCACCCTCCTCCAGAATCATCCTGATCCTTTCCTTAGGTCTGGCACAATTTCTTCAGCGTGCCTGTTCGAGCTTGGGCCTTCTTTCCACTGGACCCAGGATCATGGATAGCCATAGACATTTTTCCTGTCCACCATTGCCCAGGGTTGGGGTTGACTTTATAGTGAGCGGCATTCAACTTGGTATTACAACAAAAGCGACCCACAAAATCAAACCTGCACCTTCCCCAGCGGAGGCTTGACATGAAAAGCATATTACTCGGTCTTTTGTTGACCATCCTGTGCACTTCCGGATGTGCTGTGGTTTCCGAGGACCTCCGCGTCCAGGCCGATCCAAGCCTCAGCTTTGAACAGGTCACGGCGGATCCTGCTCAATATGGCGGACAGATCGTGATCTGGGGCGGATATATCATTGAAAATCACCCCGGGCAGGAAGAGAGCCGGCTGGTTATCCTGCAGGCCCCGCTCACCTCGCAGCAAAAACCAAAAACCAAGGATGCTTCAGCAGGCAGATTTATCGCCACCCAGAATACGTTCCTTGATCCTGAAATCTATTCAAAGCACCGCGGGGTAACTCTAGCCGGCAAGGTAACTGGAAAGACACAGACCCTGGAAAACGATCCCTACGGCCCTTATCCCGTACTCCAGATCAAGGAGATCCATCTCTGGGATGATCCGAACCGGGAAAACTACGACCGGCGAGGGCCGTACCGGCCTTATTATTATCCGTGGCACGGCCCCTACCTCTTCTACTCCCCCCGGTCGCCCGGCTTCTGGTACGCTTGGTAGATTGAAAAAACATAAGGAGGAAAAGCATGCAGGATGCACACTCAGTTTTCCTGGCCCCCTGGAAGCAGGGCGCAAACATGATGAACGATGCCCGGACCCTGTACGAACACGCGGGGCTGTTCGACGTGGTCCAGCCCGGGGACAAGGTCGCCGTGAAGCTCCATGTGGGCGAGCTGGGCAATCCCAACTACGTCCGGCCCTTTTTTCTCAAGCAGATCGTCGACGAGGTCAAGGCCAGGGGCGGCAAGCCGTTTCTGACCGACACCTGCACCTACTATCCCCTGCTGCGGAACAACGCCGTGGACCATATGGAAACAGCCGTGGCCAACGGCTTCGGGTTCGCTCCGTTCATGGTGGCTGACGGACTGACCAGTGAAAACGGAATCACCGTGGAGTCCCCGGACCCGCTCTTGCCCGATGTTGAGGTTGCCGGCGCCCTGCATCAAGCCGATGCCATGATCGTGGTTTCCCACTTAAAAGGGCATCCTCTGGGCGGTTTCGGCGGGGCGATCAAGAATCTGGGCATGGGCGGGGTGACCAAGAAGAGCAAGCTGGACCAGCACCGGCTCCTGGACCTGGTCATCGACCAAGAGGCCTGCCAGGGATGCGGCACCTGCGTGGACGCATGCTGGTTCAACCTGCCCAGGATAGAAGACGGATGCGCGGTCATCGACAGCCCATGGTGCATGCGCTGCCCCATATGCAGCACCGCCTGTCCGGAAGGAGCCATCACCCTTCAAAACAGGGAGAAACTCCCCCAGGGACTGGCTGTGGCCGCCAAGGCTGTGCTGAACACCTTTGCCCCGGACAAGGTGGCCTACGTCAACTTCGCCATGGATATCAGCACGGTCTGCGACTGCGCCCCGAGCCCGGGCGAGATCATGAGCCAGAACGTGGGCGTCTTCGCCTCCACCTCGGCCTTGTCCATCGACGCAGCCGGGCTGGCCAGCATCGACTACCAGAAGCTGAACTCCTTGCACAGCCAGGACTGCCATGGGCAGGTGCGCAAGATGGCCGAACTGCAGACCCCCGGGTCTCTCGAGCCGAAGGTCATCACCGTGTAGCTGGCATTTGGTCCTCAGGCGGACACTGCATGTCCTTGCCCAGTCGATAAAGCCGCCTCTCCCCCGGGGAGAGGCGGCTTCCTTGTTTTCGCCCCCTGGCCCTGCCGTGAGCCGGGTCCGTTCATGAACAGGGGGTCAGCCCTCCTTTTGGGGGAAGTGACAGTGGAAGCTCTTTTCCGCTTCCGTGGTCCCGACCATGATGATCTCTTCCCCTTTGTGCAGCACGTATCCCGGATCGGGATTGATCTGCATATCCTCTCCGGAACGGACGGCGATCACGCTGCAGCTGGATTTTTCCCTGATTTTGCTCTGCAACAGGGACTTGCCGGCTAAGAGATCGGGAATCTGCTGCCGGAATATGTTCAAGCCCTCGGCCAGCATGAGTTCCTTGTCCTCTTTCAGGAAATTGATCACTGCATTGGCCCCCATGGAGGCGTAGGACATGACCAGGTCTGCCCCGGCCTGATGCAGCTTGCTGATGTTCCTGTCCAGAGTGGTCCGGGTGATGATCTGGATGTCCGGGCGCAGCCTCCGGCAGTAGATGGTCAGATAGATGTTCATGTTGTCGTTGTTGGTGGTGATGATCACCGAGGGAGCGCTGTCGATCCCCGCCTTCTTCAAGACCTCCAGGTCCGCGGCCTCACCCTGGATATGCCTGTCGCTGCCCCTGGTCAGGCGGACATTCTTTTCCACTATCCGGTAGTCGATCTGGTTCTCGGCCAGGGCCTGGGACGCGGCCTTGCCCACCCGGCCCCCGCCCAGGATCAGAACGGGGTGCATGGACACACTGTACACGCTGTACAGCTCGTCGTAGCGCTGCAGCTGCGGCTCCGACCCGGCCAGGACCAGGACCGAATGCTCGCTGATCCGGGTTTCCGGCCGGGGGATGATAAAGGCCCCCCTCTGCCAGATGCCCACCACGTTCACCCCGGTGCTTTCCCGGATCCCGCTCTCCCGCAGGCTCTTTCCCTCCAATGGGGTGCGCATGGCCGGGGCCTCGGCAATGGCCAGCTGCCCGAACCTGCCGATGATATTGGCGTGCATGCTCACTCCCAGCACCCGCCGGGCCAGGGACCTGCCCAGCATGTGGGAAAAGTGATACACCTGATTGGCCCCGGCCAGCTCCATGATGTCGATGGAGGCCTGGCTTTCGGCATTGGCCACAATCGGGGTGGACGAGGAAAAATCCCGCAGGGTATAGATGCCGTTGGTGTTCAGCTGATCGTCCTGATTAAAGACCACCAGGGCCGCCTGCCCGGCCCGCAGGCGCTCATAGGTCTGCCTGTCGTCTATATCGCCCAGGACCACCTTGTAGCCCTGGTCGTACAGCTCCAGTGCCTGCTGCTGATCATTGAGCAAAATGGCATACGGGTAATTGTACTGGGCCAGCTTCTTGATCAGGGCCATGCCCACCGCCTCAAACCCGGCCAGGATCACATGTCCATGCATGTCCTTGGGCAGCTCCCGCGGGGTCCGTGCCTTGTCCTGGGCCTCCAGCCACGGGGCGTAAAAGAACTGGATAAAGGTGAAGGGAAGCATGACCAGCAGAAATATGACCCCGGAGAGGAGGACCACAACTGAAAAGATGCGCCCGATATCGCTGGTGAAGGTGATGTCCCCAAAGCCCAGGGTGGTCATCACGGTCAGGGTCCAGTAGATGCTGGTCGGCCAGGAGTACTCCCGCCCCTCCAGGGCCATGAGATGATGAAACACGGCGCTGTAGGCGATTATGAGCAGGACCAGGACCGCCAGGAACTTGCACAGGACCTTCACGTTCCTCTTGGCTGTATTGCTCTGGAAAAAATACAGGAGCTGGGAAGTAACGAATTTCATGAGATCTTGTGTTGGAAAATCTGTTATCAGGTATCAGGCATCTGGTATCAGGTGTCAGGTGTCAGGGTAAAATGCCTGTTCAGGACAAGGGAACGCCACACGCTTTCGGCCCTTCGCAGAGAACACCCCCCGGGCTGTCCTTTATCCACACTTTACACCCAGTTACATACGGCTTTGCCGTAGACCTTTGGTCTATGTAACCAGGTAAACCGTGGGATAAGGTGTTGGTCATCGTTCAACCACCCCTGGGCCCCCTCCTTGCCAAGGAGGGGACTCTTAATCGTCTGATCTTGCTTTAGATATTCGATTGCGGCTTTCGATAAGCCAGACACTTGCGGATAAAAAACGTACACACAACCGCGGTTCTCTTAACTCCCCTCCTTCGCAAGGAGGGGCAGGGGTGGTTGGAATGGTGAATCTGATACCTCATTTTTTTCAGTATGTTATAACTCCACGGTGTTAAGTGTATGCTATGCCCCCCTCAAGGGGGGACGGGGTGAAGCTGGGCTGCGGCATGAAAATCAAAACGTTGTATGAAAAACCGGGTGCAGCTCTTACGTAGGACGCGGTTGCCCTCAACCGCTGTCCATTTCTTCTCAAAGACAGGCCAGCCCTTGAGGGCTCAGAAGCTGGGGGCTGGGTGTCAAGTCCCCCCTTGAGGGGGGATAAAAGGGGGGTGTTTCTTCCGACTCCTGCCTCCCGACTCCAGACTCCTGTCCCCCGACTCCCGACTCCTGCCTCCTGTCCCCTGTCCTCAGGACCAGGAAAGGCCACCAGTCTTCTATCCTCCGCAGAGAACACCCCCCGAAGCCCCCCTCAAGGGGGGACGGGGATGAAGCTGGGCTGCGGCATGAAAATCAAAACCTTGTATGAAAAACCGGGTGCAGCTCTTGCGTAGGACGCGGTTGCCCTCAACCGCTGTCCATTTCTTCTCAAAGACAAGGCTGCCCTCTGCCGTCTGACCTCTGATCTCTGATCTCTGCTCAGCCCCCAAGAGGGCGAATGATTATTCGCCCCTACACTCGATCCCCCTGGATCAAGACCTGAGGCCGACCTCTGACCTCTGACCTCTGATCTCTGACCTCTGATCTCTGATCTCTGATCTCTGACCTCTGTCCTCTCTCCCCTCCGCCTACCTCTCCGGCGGAGCCATAAACTCCGGTCCCACCGGATCGGTCACATTCTCCTCCAGGATCCGGTCGACGGCCTGGAAGTCGTCATCACTTAAGCTCCAGCCAAAGACCTCGCTCAAGGGGGTCATCTGTTCCGGCCGGCGACCGCCCCACAGGGCCACACTCACCCCTTTGTCCAGAATGAACCGAACAGCCAGATGTATGATGTCCTTTTCATGCCGCTTCCGGGCCAGGTTCTGCAGGGCGTCCACAGCCTGGAGGTACTGGTCATAGCGCGGCTGCTTGAATTTGGGATCCACAAGCCGCAGATCGTCGCCGGTGAATGTGCTGTCCGAGCGCATCTTTCCGCTCAAGAGCCCCCGGCAGAGCGCGCCGTAGGTCAAGGTGGCCATGCCCTGCTCCTGGCAGTAGGGAAGGATGTCCTTCTCGATGCTGCGCTCGAAGATATTGTACGGGGGCTGGCACACGGCCAGATCAGTTCCCTGCCCAAAGGCCTGCATCTGCTGCACGGAAAAGTTGCTCACCCCCACGGCCCGGATCTTGCCCTCACTCCGCAATTGATCCAGGGTCTTGGCTGTTTCCTCAAAAGGCACCTTGGAGTCCGGCCAGTGGACCTGATAGATGTCGATGACATCGGTTTGCAGCCGGCGGAGGGAGTCTTCCACTTCCTGCCGGATTCTGTCCTGGGAGGCATTGCGCCAAACCTTGCCCGCCTGCGGATCCCATTCCAGGGCCACCTTGGTGGCCAGGACCACTTCCTTTCGCTTGCCGTCCTGGGCCAGGGCCCGGCCCACGATTTCTTCCGATCGGCCAAAACCGTAGACCGGGGCGGTGTCCACGATGTTCACCCCTTGATCCAGGGCGGCATGAATGGTCCGGATGGACAGGGCCTCGTCGGTTCCGCCCCACATCCAGCCGCCGATGGCCCAGGTGCCCAACGCCACCCGGGACACCTTCTCCTCGATTCCGGGTATACGGGTATATTCCATAATCGCCTCCTTTGTTTCTTCAGGATTCGCTGCATCGAAACATTATCTGTAGTTGCCCGCTCCCCAAGCCGTCAACCGTTGAAATACCGGCCCCTCATCCCCCAGCCTGGTGCGTACCGAGCCCATCTCCAGGGAGCGTGGGTCCCATTCTACCCGCACTTCCCCCGCCCTGGACGTGGAGTACAGCGGGACGCCGGCTCGGCCCAGGGCCTGCCCCACTTCCGGGTGCGGAAAATGAAATATATTCAAAAACCCGCAGCTGGCCACGGCAATTTCCGGGTCCACCCGCTGATACAGCTCTTGACTCAGGCTCCCCCGGCTGCCGTGGTGGGGAACGACCAGCACATCGGCCCGCATGTCCCGGCCGGAGTCCAACAGATCGGCGATCCCTGGCTGTTCAATATCGCCGGGAATAAGGGCCAGCCCTTTCCCCTGATGGCAGACCCGCAGCACCAGGGAGGCATCGTTGTCCTCTGTTTCTGCAGAAATACGGCCTGGATGCAGGACCTCCAGGTTTAGGTCATCTCCGATTTGCAGCCGGTCCCCGGCCCGGGCTTTGTGCAGGCCAAATTCCTTGCGGCTGATGATCTCTTCCAGAGTCCGCCTGTCCTCTCCCGTGGGCCATTGTCCGTTGAACACGAAGCGCCCGACATGGTAATGCCTGAGGATATAGAACAGCCCCCGCAGGTGATCGAAGTCCGGATGGGTCAGGACCACGGTATCCACCCTGGGCAGGGCCCGATAGGTCAAGGCCGGGCTCAGGGCGTACCGGCCCAGGTCGAAGTCCGGATTCCATGACCCTCCCCCGTCGATGAGGACCCGTTCGCCCTCCGGACTCTTCAGGCATACCGCCTGGCCCTGGCCCACATCCAGGACCCGGAGCCGGACCGCGCCTCCCTGGTCGGGACTGCCGGCAGTCAGCCAGGGGACGGCGATCATGCCCAGCCCCAGCCCGCCCGCCAGGACATTTTTCGCGCTCGTGCTCCGGGCGGCGGCAATCACCGCCCCCAAAAGCAGCCAGTATCCCACGCACTCCGCCCATCCCGGCCTGGGCGTCACAACAACCTCCAGCCATCCCTGGGCATTAAGCCACTTTAAAAGACCGCTCATCATCTCCAGAATATCCCCGGCCAGATGCATGGCCCTGTTTCCAAGCCAGCTCATCCCTGGACACACCGATACGCTCATCCCCACAAGACCCAGGGGCAAAACGCAGAACCCAAGCACCGGGAGCCAGAGCATGTTCAGATAGATATGCGGGCTCAGCTGGCCGAAGTCGGCCATGAGCAGAGGCAGGAGGGCGATGTTGGCCGTGAGACTGAGCAGAAAGACGGACAGCAGACCGGAAAGGGCCTTTCGGACTCCTGAACGCTGGGCATCGAACCGTGTCCCGATCAAAGGCCACAGGAGCAGGATCCCGGCCACGGCAACCATGGACAGCTGCCAGCCCAGGGAGAAGACAGCCAGGGGATCCCAGATCAGAAAGACCAAAAGGGCGAAGAAGAGCCCGTCCAGAAGGGCCTTGCTCCGTCCGGCGAGCAACAAAACCGCCCAGAAAAAGAACATCAGTGCGGCCCGGACCAGGGACTCCCGGCCCTGTCCCAGCCAGAGATACGCGATGACCAGAGGTGCGCCCAGGGCAATGCTCATCAACGGGCGGGGAAGGACAAGGAATATCCCGGGCCGGAAATATCCAATCCCCCGGGCTGCCGCCCACCCCAGGGTCAAGACAAAGCCCAGATGCAGTCCGGACAGGGCCAGGCTGTGGGCCAGGGAGGCCCGGCGGACCAAATCAAGTGTCTCGTACTCCAGCTTGGATCGGTCAGCCATGAGCAGGGCCAGAAGCAGCCCCTGCCCGGGTCCGGGCTCAGTTGCCGCCAGGACCCGGGAGCGAAGCGCCTGCCGCCAGGTCCACAGGGTTCCCGGATCGCCGTGTATCCGGATCGGGGGATCGGCCTCCCCCTTGACGAAGCTGCGGTGAAAGACCCCCTGCCTGGCCCAGTAGGCCCGACTGTCCCAGGTATGGAAGTTGTCGAAGCCGTCGATGGGCTTGATCCGGAGCCTGGCCCGGATCTCCTGTCCCGGGGCCGGGATGCGGGGCGGATCCTGCCAGGTCAAGACCGTCATCCCCGGCAGGACCTGCTCGAACCCCTGGCCCCGGCAGTGCACGTCGGAAAGCAGAATCTGGATCCTGTTCTCCGGCTTGAACCGGACCGCGTGCACCCGGGCCCGGACCTCGGCCTGTGTCCGGTCTTTCATCCACTCCGGCATGGACGGCGGCGTCCCCGGAGCATGCAGCCAGACCCAGAGCGTGCCCAGAACAAATGCGGCCAGGGCCCAGGACAGGGCAAGGGGCAGCGGTCTGGCCAGGAACATGAGTCCAGCCAGCAAAGCCCCGGCAGTTATTCCGGCCACAGGGTATTCCAGGGCGAATACCCCGCACAGGGCGAAGAGTGCTGCCCACTGCCAGGGCAAAAGATCGGCAAACGGCCCTCTCGTCTTGGTCATGGACAATCACCTGGGCATGAAGCGTGGCCCCGCAAACAGAGCCATGGCCGGAGGTGCGAAACGTATTTGTGGTTCTTCGCCCCACAAAGTGGAATTGCATACATAAGAGTTTGCCGTCTCTTCTGTGTGCCTTTCGCGGCAGGCCCGCACATTTTTCGGTCCAGCCCCCTGAGCCCGGCCTGTAGGCTTGAGAATACCTCAATACAGGTATATGCTCCGAAGTGAATCAGGCACACCCCAGATCCTGCGACCCAAGGACCGCGAGACAGCAATGCGCACACCTATTTCCCTGGACAAACGAATCATATTCGCCTTGGACCTGGACTCCCCCCAACTGGCCAAGGATTGGGTCAGCACCCTTTTGCCCCAAATCCGCTTTTTCAAGGTCGGGCTGGAGCTCTTTCTGGCCGGTGGCTGGGAGCTGGTGCACTGGATCCAGGACCAGGATGCCGAGGTCATGCTCGACCTCAAGTTCTTCGACGTCCCCCAGACCGTGCGCAAGGCTGTGCAGCAGGCCCAGAAGCACCAGGTTTCCCTGCTCACAGTACACGGCAACGACGCCATGCTGCAAGCGGCCTGCGAGGCAAAAGGACCGGCCCGGATCCTGGCCGTCACCGCCCTGACCAGCCTGGATGCCGCAGACCTTGATGATCTTGGCTTTGCATGTTCGGCCCAGGATCTGGTCCTCAGCCGGGCCAGGCGGGCCCTGGACCTTGGCTGCGCCGGGGTGGTCTCTTCCGGCCTGGAAGTTCCGGCCCTGCGCGAGCATCTGGATGATCGGCTCCTGGTGGTCGTCCCCGGGGTCCGTCCTGTACAGAACAGGCCCGTGGACGACCAGAAGCGGACGGTGAGCGCGGGCCAGGCCATTGCCAGCGGGGCGGATCATGTGGTCATCGGCCGGCCCATACGCGAATCCCCGGATCCTTTGGACACAGTTCGCCGCTTGCAGGAAGAGATTGCCGCTGCGTCCTGACGCATCTGAGCTCCCAAATTCCGCCAGATCTGGATCAGCGCGATCAGTTTGTATGAAAAACTGTTATGAGTTATTCGTTAATAGTTATCAGTATCCGATTGGGTAACCACTCCCAGTCGGTATCGGTATCGAAATCGAATTCGTTTTTATGCTTCGTTAGCGCGAGCTTTTTATCGTTCCCACGCTCTGCGTGGGAACTCTTTTGGACGCTCCGGCGTCCAGAAAGAGACCGCGGGAGCGGTCATGAAGGCTCCCACGCAGAGCATGGGGGCTATAAGGAATCGCCTGGCTCTTTGCAGGCGTTTGTCGTACCCAAACTGTCGTTGTAATGTTAGAAATCCTTCGCATTTCTGGTACGAAATATTTTTGGGGCATTTTTTTTCGGCCTCGAAAAAAATTGTTGACAAAAAAAAAGGTCATCTTTATATTCTTTTTCTCGCGGCGGGGCGGATAGCTCAGCTGGGAGAGCATCGGCCTTACAAGCCGAGGGTCACAGGTTCGAGCCCTGTTCCGCCCACCAAACCAGCGTAGAATGCGGAGCTGTAGTTAAGCTGGTTATAACGCCGGCCTGTCACGCCGGAGGCCGCCGGTTCGAGTCCGGTCAGCTCCGCCATTTTTTCCAAACACTCCAAGGTGTTAGAAGAAGGTCAGTGGACACCCCCACTGGCCTTTTTCTTTTTGGACGGCTTTTGGACGGCTTTTTTCTTCAGCCCCCCTTTCAAAAGCTCCAAATGCGGCCGTACAGACTCCAGTCCACGGACGTAGCCTTCCGTGGTGGAGAGCTTTTTATGCCGCAGAATTTCCTGGATCACTTTCATGGGCACATTGTTCTGGGCCAGAATGGATGCCGTGAGATGCCTAATGGCATGACATCCAAAAGGCTTCACTTTGGCCTTTTCACACACGTCCTGGGGAAAACCCCTGTTTTCGGTGTATGGCTGCCCTTTTCGCCGTCCAGAGGGCTGGACGAAAACATGCTCAGAGCTTAAGGCCGTCTTTTTGTGCCCTTCCATGGTCTCGGCCAGGATCTCGGTCATCGGGATCCAGACATACTCCATGGAACTGTCCTTGTTTTTCCGGGTCCCTAGTCGTATCTTTCGCGACCAGAAATCAATATCCGACCATTTCAGCTTGTAGACCTCTCCCCTTCTGGCTGCCGTATGCAGAAAAAAAAGGAGCAGAACCTTGTCCTGCCCCTTTGCCTTTTCATAGACTTTCCAGAACTCCGCTTCAGGTGGCACATATCTGTCCACCCTTTCCTCCGGGAGTCGATCGATCAGGGCAAAAGGATTCGGGGCTTTAAGGCCAAGATATTTGATTCCCCAGTTGTAGGCCGCTTGCAGGTTTTTGAGGTCTTTGTTGATGGCGTGGCCGGACCGTTCCTGGTTTTCCATGTAGGCCAGTATCTGCTTCAAGGTAAGCGCTGAAGCGTCTTCATCCGGCCCGATGGCTTTGTTGAACCTGGAAAACACGTTTCGTTTCTCGGAAACGACCTTTGGGACGTACTTTCGGACACAAAAGCTCAGATACCGTGTTGCCCACTTATGACAAGAGATTGAAGGGATCGTCTCTTCCAGCTGATTGGTTTCCGCTGGTGGCTCTGGATTGGTCAGTTCTTCGCGCCTTTCGCTCTCCCACTCCTTGGCCTTTTTCTTGGTTTCGAATACCCGCGTCTCGCGCCTGTCTCCAATCCGTATCTGGCCCACCCACTGTATCTTTGACCCTCGTTTTCGCTTGTACGGCATACTCTTCCCTCACCTTCTCACTTACCAGATTTTCAAAGAACAGGACACGACCGCCAATGCGTATGCCGCCGTACCTGGAAGGATAGCGTTGAACAGTTGACAGGGCAACTTCAAACAGTTCCGCTATATCCTGATGAGGAATCTTTCGTCCCAAAGGCTGAAGCAACTTTGTCATATAACTATCCAGCTCAGCTTACGGTCATCGTCTTTCTTGCAAATGCTCGTTGAGAGCCTTATTTGACCATCCCGTCCTCGATAACCACCACGCACTCGTCCTCCTCGCCCACGCGCTCGATCCAGACCTGGCCATCATATTCCCTGGCCAGCCCGGCCAGGAGGTTCAGGCTGTTTTCATCAAGCAAGGATCCGTCCCGGACCAGGAGGACCTTGAGCCCCGGGTTCTGGGCGAAGCCCATGGCCACGGATACCCGCAGCTGTTCGGCCTGGCTGGCCTGGGAAAAGGGAAGGCCGTTTAGGAGCACGCCGGAATCGTCAAAGGACAGGCCGTGAACCGGAAAGTGTGCCTCGTGCAGTGCCCGGGCCTTGGCCTGGTCGATGGCCTGGATCTCGTTTGTCAGGGCCTGGGCCCTGGTCTCCAGGGTCCCGTGCTCTTCGTGGGCCCTGAGCCGGTCGCGCTCCTGCTGGATTTTGCGGTTTATTTCCTGGGCGTTTTCCATCCGGTCCAGGATCTCCTGCTCGTCCTGGTCGGTCAGGGTGTCCACTTCTGCCTGCAAGGCGTCCCTGGAGTCCTGCAACTGGTCCAGCTGTCCCTGGGCGGATTCCAGCTTTCGCTGCAGCTCGTCGATCTGACTTTGCAGGTCGGTCACGTATTCCTGGCCTTTGCTTATCCTGGTTTCCAGGCTATGGACTTCATCCCTCTTGGCCTGGTTGGCCCGGTTATGTTCCTGCCGGCCTTTGAGCTCAGTCATGAGATCGGAAACGGTGATTTCTTTTTGCGGCAGGTCATTGTGAGCAGGCATATCCTGCAAGGCGGCCCTTAGCTTTTTGATATCCCGATTGACCTGAGTTCGTGCATCATAAAGGTCCTGGCGCTCGCGATCCATGTCTGTGAAGTCAAGGCCGACAAGGGCTTTCAAGGTCTCTACCTGGGCCCTGGGCTCCATGCGGCAAAATTCAAGGGGGTCAAAGGTCAGCTTACCGGTCAACTGGTCCAGGATCCTCTGCGGGGAGGTGTGGCGGGTGCCGTCCTTGTTGGATACGGTCAGGGTACCGCCGCCAGATTTGGTGAAGGTCCGAGTCACCACCAAGTCATCCAGCTCGCAGACCACCCGGGCCTTGTCCTGGCCATCCCTCACCGGCCGATCACACACAGCCCGCTTTCCGCCAAGGGCATAGGCGATGGAGTCCAGAACCGAGCTCTTGCCCTGGGCATTCTGGCCGCCAATAGTGATCATGTTCCCCTGGGGAGTGATAGAAACGGCTTTGAGGCGCTTTATATTTTCGGATTCGAGCTTGACGATGTGCATGGTTTCTCCCTGGGTTCATGGGTTGGCCTTTATCCCTTCAAGCCAGCAAAGATGGGCAGACCACTTTACTGGTTTGAAGGGACCAAATTAAACCGCCTCTTCCAGCACAGGTTGCCCGGTGATGATCCGGTGCACGTTGCGGGTCACTTCCACGTCCTGGGCGCAGTAGTCGTTTATGATCTGCAGGTAGCCTTCCTGCCAGAGGTCGAATACCTTGGAACCGTCCACTCCTTCGGTCTTACCGCTGATCCCCAGAAAATTGGCAATGTCGTCCATGCTCACCCGGTCCCGGAAGTCGGCCGCCCACAGCTCCAAAGTGTCTTGGATCCGCTTGTCGAATTTGGCCCTGGGAATGATCCGGGCCAGGGAATGCAAGCGGTATTTGAGGGACTTTCGCCAGATCCAGGGCAGGTCGAAGGTCCGGATGTTGTGGCCCACCCAGTCCAGGCGGGAAATATCGATGGGATGGTCCAGAAGCAGTTCTTGAAAGGTACGCAGCAAATCGGCTTCGTCCTCGATGTCGTCCAGTCCCACGGTCATGGCCTGGGCCGGGTCGTCGCCTATGGCCCATCCGATGGTCAGGATCCGGCCTTGCATGGAGTCCAGGGCCTGCTTTCGCCACTCGGTTTCCTGGTTGTCCTTGGCCCACTGCTGGATGGTTTCCGGCTTTTTCAGGTTGCCGGGCGCTTTTGCAATGAGGTCGTCAATGCTTGGCTGTATCAACCCGGGCAGGGTTTCGATGTCAATGTAGATCTCCATGGTCTTCCCCCTTGGTGCTTTGGCTGTCTATAAAAACCTGTGCCTCTTTTTCGCTGCGAAAGGCCGCAACATGCCTGTACTGGCCGCTTTGAGGATCCCACCTTTCCACATTCACCCAGCCAATGCCGGTGGCGGGTGCCGGGGTTGTCCTGTATTCAGGTATTTTTAATGTGCGCATGTGCTTGCCTTGGGTTTTGCCCCCGGGCCGTCCCGGGGGCGAATGGCTTTAGAACGGGGCTTCGTCCATCAGCGCGGTGGCATTTTCCACGTGCTGGGCGGCTTGCTGCTGCTTGGCCGTGTTTCGCTGCAGCTGGTTGACGTGGCGTTCCAAAAGCTCGATCAATTCAGATGCATCCTTTTTGTCCAGCTCTTTTGTGCTTGGCACGGGCGGCTTACCCTTTTGATTGAGCCAAATATTCACGTTCTCTATTTTCTTGTCGTGGTTGGTGTATCCCAGCTTGCCGCACAGAACATGGATCTTTTTCACCTGGGCCTCGGTGGCCTTGGGTGGCTGGGTGCCGTTTTGGGTTTGAGGAGGTGCCTGTTGGGCGCCTTGGGCCGGTGTTTGAGGTTGGCTGCCTTGCGGCTGGTCCGTTTGCTGGCTCTGGGCCTGTGTATGTCCGTTCTTTTCGTTGTATTTGTTCTGGAAGGCGTCAGGGTCGTCTTTGTCAGTGGCAATGTTAAAGAATTTGAGCATGAAGTACTTTTCAGCGTAGGTCATGGCCTTGCCCACGCCCTTCTCCCCGCTGTCGATCCCCTGGGCGTAAAATGGGCAGGTCAGGCTTTCTCCGGTTTCCGCGTCCATCCAGGTAAATTCCACCTCCAGTTCGGTGAAAAATTCCTTGTTGCCTTTTGAGTTGGCATGTTCGGTCACCTGGTGCCATTTTATGGCCGGAACCAAGAGGACACCCAGTTCATCCATCTTGCTGCGAAGGGTTCCCAGGGTCTGGGAGCTGCTTACATACTTGAACTGGTAGCCCTGGTTGTCTTTTTTCAGGTAGGTGCAGGTCTTTCGTATTTGAATGAGCTTGCTATATAAGCCCATGGCATTTGGGGTGGATTTTTCAGTGCTCATATCTCACCGCCCTCCGTGCGCCCCTGCCCGGGATCCAGGCGGGGGCGCTTGCGTTTACAGCTAGTTAGCCATATAATCGTCAATCACGTTTTCAGCTTTGGGCCGGGGCGAGACCCCCATCTCGATATGCTCCGGCTCAAGCTGATTCAGCTTTTCCCATCCCAGCAGCTTTTCTTGCTCTTCCTTCGTCAGGTCCATCCATTCAATAAATTCCACCATGTTTCCCCCTTGCTAAGCCGCCGGCAGGGCCTGGATCTCTTGGTCCGGGCAAGGTTGGGGCGGGTTTGCCTTCAAAGCGTTTCGCAGTTTCATTGTCGCGGTTTTCCAGTTCGGGCCCCGGAAGCTCTCGTGCAGGCTGGCGACCCAAATCGAGCATTCAATGTCGAACCCTTTTTCCTGTCCTATGCAGCTGTAGTCGTAGTGCTTGCGGTCATAGCTTAGAAATACCGTCGTGTCCGGGCACAGACGCAGGGCCTCTTGTTCCGCTTCGATCATTTTCATAGGCTCCCCCTTTTCAATTTTCAGGTTTCCCGCTTCGTTGCCTCAGCCTTGGCTCCGCCGCCGCCCTGTGCCGGGTAGGGGCAGGGCCTATCCCGCGTCCCGGTGGGTTCGATTTAGCTTAAGCAAGGCCCGAGTCCGGCCGGGTCCTCCTGGCCTGTTGTTGAGTACAGAATAAAGAATTAATCTGAATTTGTCAAGATATTATTCGTCAAAAAACGAATAATCATTCATATGAAATTGCCTGGCAAACAGGTCGATGCACTGATCGTGGTGAAAAAAAAGGGGCGTCTGCGCTTCAAGATTTGATTCAGGTAAGGAAAGAGAGGGGATCTGTGGTCTGTTTGGCCTTTAATTCGTGTTCTGTGCGTGGCGGCCTGTTCCGGGCTGCGGGGCTGGGTTGCGCTCACAAAAGGGAGGGGTTCTGGCCTCTAAAGGATCAAAGCTGCTGACTTCAGGTGACAAAAAAGCCGCACGCAGGCGGCTGCTTATCTTACTGTCCATAAAAAAATATAATTATGTCAGTTGTTTACAATACCATACACACCTGCCAAGGACTTCCCAGTCCTGGTTTTTTCCCAGTTCCATGCAACCTTTTTCTTTGCCCACATCGTCATGGCTGATCACATCCTCGCCCTGCCTGGTCAGCCTCTTGATGTCCAGTTCAAGGCCCACCCGAATCAGGTAAGGAGCGCCGCTGATGATCACCTGTTGTGATCTGTCCACAAGGACCAGGGCGTTGTCCGGCAGCCTGCAATCCAACTTGCTTCCGTTCGTGCGCACAAAAACCATGCTTTCCGGGCTTCCCATCTGATACAGCCAGTCGGTGCGAAAGCCGAATGGGGCCCTGCTGACCGAGGCCCTGGTGGCCAATCTGTTGTCTTGTTTCTTGTATTCCAAAAACGGAACCCTGGTCATCTGATCCCGGTCGTGCAGGTCCGGCGCTTCGACTGTGGGCAACTCAAAACTGAGCAGGTCGTTGGCCTCCAGACCAAAGACATTGGCGATCTTTTCCATGAGTTCCAGGGAGGGGGCGGCTTTTCCTTTAATGATTTCGTTTATGTACTGATAGGAGCGGTTCACATTGGCGGCCAGGGCTCTCTGGGTCATGCCGTGGGTGCGCAGGAGGTAAGAAAGGTTGGCTGCAAAGCGATTTTCAGGGTTGTCCATACAGTGTTTCTCCTCTAACAAAATTAAGTCGAACAAACAGGTTTACATATTCATGTAATTAAAATATAATATTCACATGGTAACCCAAAAAGAATTCGCCAAAAAGTTGAATGTCACACCGCAGCACCTGAATGCGGTGCTCAAAGGCCGGGTCCGGCCGTCTCTCAAGCTCGCCCTGCAGATTGAAGCTCTAATGGGCATTCCCCTCGAATCGATAATTCCAGAGTTAAAAGGTAAGGATTTCTCCTCTCCAGGCACCTGAACACAGTATCTATTAATAATACAGATCGTGGCGAACAGAGGCAATATGAAATCTGAACGCACGGGAGGACACGATGGGCATTGATCTCAAACGGCTTACTGCCAAACAAGCCCTTTGTCTGGCCAAGCAGATGTCCGGAAAGACCATCGAAGAGCTGGCTGAAGAGATGGAACAGGATCCCTCCACTGTCAAGCGCTATTTCAACGAACAGGATACAAGCTATTATCCAAGCTTGATGCGCCTTCCCCGCCTGTGCATGGCCTTGGGAAACTCCCTGCCCTTGGAGTGGATCCAGGCTCAGATGGGGGAGCTGGAGCCTTCAGTTCCCATCACCAATGACAGTGATCTGTTGCAGCGTATGAATCGATTGGCCGGAGAATTGGGGGGAGTGCACAAGACTGTTGACGATACGATCAGTGCATCTGGCCTGGAGCGTTTTGATCCCAAATGTCTTTTGGGTGAGCTGTTTGAGGTCGAGCATCAGGTCAAGGCCTTGCGCCGCAGCCTTCAGCAGGCTGAGGGTGAACCCTTGAACTCCGAGGGCTGGCGTTCGGCTGTGATCGAGGGCGCCTGAATCTATGCGGGATTTCGGGATCATCCATATCCGTTTCTGGGAATGGGCCCTGGAGCACGGGCTGTCCGATCAGGCCAAACTGGTCGCCGCCTACCTGCTGACCTGCAGGCACTCCAATTCCCTGGGCTGCTTCCGGATACCCAAAGAATACGTTTCAGCAGATATGGGATACGGTATGGAGAGGGTATCAAAAGCCTATACAGAGCTTATGGAAAACGGATTTCTGCTCTATTGCGAACCTTCAAAGTACGCTTTCCTGCCCAACTATCTGCGCTGGAACCCGCCCCAAAATCCCAAGCACGCAAAAGGCATTCTCAAGCTGATCACCCAGCTTCCAAGCACGTTTTCCTTAAACCAAAACTTGCTGGAATCATGTGAAAAATATCTTGCGCCCCATTTGGATCCAGAGGGTATGGATACCCTTTACCATACCCTATCCATAGCCTGCACAAACACAGAGACAGATACTGATACTGATACAGAGAGAGATACTGAGAGTGAGAGCAGCACCCAATCCCCCACCCCGGCAACGTCAATCCTTCCGTCTCCTCTGGCCCCACCTGTCTCGAACAGTGTTCCGCTCAAGGAGATAGCCGTGGCCTGGAACACGTCCCTGGAGAAACACAGTTCCTCCATTCCAAGGGTGACCAGGATTTCCCCTGGCTCCAACCGTCACAAGCTGGTCCGGGCCCGGTGGAAGGAGCAGCCCGACCTGGGGGCCTGGCAAGACCTGTTCGACCGGGTGGCCCGGTCCAGCTTTTTAAACGGCGGTAACGGCAGAAACTGGTCGGCCTCATTCGACTGGGTCATCAAGAAGGACAATTTTCTCAAGGCCTTGGAAGGCAACTACGACGACAGGGAGGGCAACCGTGGAAAAAGACCACTTTTCTGAGTTCGTGGAAGGTTTGGCCCTGCACTTTGGGCAGGACAAGTATGTACAGGATTCAGAGACCACGCGCATGCGCCTGCGGTCCTGGTTCGCCCAGGTCAAGCATCTGCCTGCCGAGCCTCTGGAGTGGATGTCGGATCAGATCAAACGTCGTTGGGACTATTTTCCGCGCAACCTGTCCAAGACCATGCTGGAGCTTTGGGATCAATGGCTGAGGGAGCACCCCAAGAAGCGGGCCGGCAAGCAAAGGCCGGACTGTCCGTACTGTCTGGAGGGCTGGATCATGGCCTATGCACCGGCGGGCCGGGGTTACAGCAAAGAGCTTGTGGAGCTGGGGGCTGCAATCAGGTGCGGGCATTGCTCCAGGGATTTTCAGGACAAGGACATCTGGTGTGCCACTGTGCAGGAGATTCGAGCCGCAGGCTGGGAGCCCATGGAGTTAAGCGATGGAACATACTCTGAGCAGGGCGCTCAATATATACAAAAGGTTATCAGGTGGCTCAATACTCGGAGGGCGAAGGGGCAAGGGCAAAGTGCTAAGGGCTAAGGGCAAAGTGCTAAGGGCTAAGGGGCAAGGGCTAAGGGCCGAGGGGCAAGGGCGGAGATCGGAGGGCGGAGGTCGGAAGTCGGAGGTCGGAGGTCGGGCGTCGGAGATCGGACGTCGGAGGTCCGATGTCCGGAATGCTCTTGGAACGGCTGACGGCCGATGTTTTCCGATGTTTTATCGTTCCCACGCTCTGCGTGGGAACTCTTTTGGACGCTCCGGCGTCCAGAAAGAGACCGCGGGAGCGGTCAGGAAAGCTCCCACGCAGAGCGTGGGAGCTATAAGTAAAACCCAGAAAGAGGGCAGGCATTTCGCCAAAGCCCGAAGCACTGCCCCTACTCAGAGGATCCCGGTTATGCGCCAATCCAGCAAAATACCGCTATTCATAACCTGCACCCCGCACCTCTTTGTAGGGGCAATCCTAGACGCTCCTGCGTCGTATGGTTGCCCTCTTCGAGATCCTGGCAGTAAACCAAAGCAATGGTTGAAAACCCAGAAAGAGGGCAGGCATTACGCTGCGCGAAGCCTGCCCCTACCCAGAGGATTACGGATAAAATTCTAAATCAGCGTAGATCAGCGCGATCAGCGGTTAAAATTCTTCTGTCTTCTCTTCTGTCGCAGATATGTAATCAGTTTACCCCGTGAAACAAAGCCGTTGGATTTCCTGTAAGGAAGTTCAGGGCGGAAAGAAAAGAGACTTAACCGCAGATCTCGCAGATCTTCGCAGATAAAAAATTAATCAGTGGTCAAATTCTGCAGGTGACCCATGCAGCGTGTTTTTTCCTATTTTGAAAGAGGCTCTATACGCCTTCGGGTCAAAAAGGCCAAACAGGACAAGGAAACCATTGTCCTTTCTCCGGGCCGGAAAGTGGTCATCGAGGGCGGACCCGGAAGCGGCAAGGCCAAGTTCCTGACCCAGACCGTGCACCACCTGACCAGCCACGGCATAAACTTCGTGCGCCTGAACTGCGACGATCCCAAGAGCCAGTGGCTGACAGAGTACAGGCTGCCGGTCAAAGTGGTGAATACGGACAAGCGGCTTAAAGAAACCATCGAGCGCTGTCTGCCGGAGAACTTCTATCTCATCCTGGAAAACGCCCACAGCATATCGGCCTCCAAGCTGGACATCGCCTTCCGGCTGATCAACAAGTGCCGCTCGCTCATCGTGACCACGGATCACTTCAACCAGCTCAACCGCACCCTGCGGGCGCAGCTGTTCCAGGCCAAGCTGATCACCTTAGGGACCGGGGCGGACACGTTCGATATGACCATGATCATCATGGCCTGTCTGGTGGTCTCCCTGGCCCTGCTTGGGTACAGGGACCTGGTCTTCACCGTGGCCGCCATCCGCTATCTGTTCCAGGGCATGCGCCTGGGAGGCCGGCCCATATGATCTGGCCCTGCCATGCCGCCATCGGCTTTTCCCTGGCGCAGGGCATGCAGCTGAACCTGCCCATGTGCATCCTGGGCAGCCTGTTCCCGGATTTCGTGGAGATCATGAGCCGGGGGGCGCTGGTTCACCGGGGCATCTCGCACAGCATCGTCCTCTGGACCGTGGGGCTCATGGCCAGCTGGAACACGCCGTTCATGCCCTTCTTTCTCTCTGCCTGCCTGGCCCACCTGCTGCCGGACTCCCTAAACGCCATGGGCGTGCCGGTATGGGACGGGGTGGCCGGCCGCAGGTTGACCCTTTTCTTCGGCCGGCTGCGGAATAGGACCCTGGCCGAAGTCCTGGTCACGGGCATATTGGCTTTTGTCTTCTTTGCCATTATACCGTCTGTTACCAATCCAGGTTTGTCGGAAATTGAGGCCCTGTACAACTCCGGGCTGATAGATAGGTACGAATACGAGCAACGCAGAGACAAAATATCGTCTTTGTTGGACCAATTCCTGGGAAGGGGGGAGGACGATGACCGACTCAAAGCACCCACTGGAAACTTTACGGCGCCTGATATTCGACTGGAGGGCTTTCTGGACCAAAAGACGGATAATAGTCAGCCTTAGCGGACTGCTGGTCCTGTTCGCCGTGGGCTGGGAGCTGTTCGGGGACGGATCCAGGTCGGCAATCAGCCAGGGCCAGGACGCTCAAGACGTGGAAGAGATCCTGGGCCAGGCGGTGGAGGTGATAAAAAACTACGACGGGGACACCATCACCGTGCACATCCCGGGGCACAAACCTTACAATGAACGGGTGCGCCTGATCGGGATCGACACCCCGGAAAAGAATCAGGGCCAGTGGGGGCGAAAGGCCACCCTGTACACCAGATATACGCTCAAGGACCGCAAGGTCTACCTGGAGCCAGACGTGCAAAAGCGGGACAAATACGGCCGGCTGCTGGCCTACGTATGGGTGGAGAGGGACGACGGCCGGCTGGCCATGCTGAACGAGCTTTTGGTCAGAGAAGGCCTGGCCACGATCCTGACCATCCCACCGAATGTAAAATACACGGACAGGTTCAAGGCAGCAGCCAAGAGGGCCAGGGAGAACAAGGCTGGGTTCTGGGCCGAGGGCGGGCTGAAGATGAGCCCGGGGGGAGTATCGGAAGATAAGTTGAAAGCTTGAAGCTGAAAGCTCGAAGGCAAAGAGTTTGTAACCGCAGATCTCGCAAATCTATCGCGGATAGGGGGTAAAAAAGATCATAAAACAACTCATTTCAGATTGTTAGCCAATCATGTCAATATTCCGTCACAGCCCACATTGAATAAAGATTTTTTCTTGACATCCTCCCCGCCTATACCTTACTTGTTCTTCCGTGAACTATGATGAAGCCGGAAGCTCAAAGCTCAAAGCGAATCAGACCAAAATCATCGGCACTTCTAATAGAGATGAGCATCAGGCAAAGACAGGGTAGAAATGGATTTTGGGTTTGAGAATCTGGAAGTATGGACCAGATCAGTTGATTTTGCCGTCAAAGTAATTGATCTGGTTGAATCCATGGATACTCCGAGAAAACATTTTCGGCTTCTTGAGCAGATTGAAGCATCTTCCTCTTCTATTTCCATGAATACTTGCCCTGATAATAGTTTGAGGTTTTGGGCATGTATTATACTTATGTGCTCCAAAGTGATATAGATGGCAAGTTTTATGCGGGATATACGAAAGACCTCAAACTACGATTTGATCAGCATAATAAAGGGCTTGTAGAATCTACCCGTAACAGGAGGCCATTAAGGCTTATTTATTACGAGGCTTGTTTACACCAAGGCGATGCTTTGCATAGAGAACAATATTTCAAAACATATAATGGAAAACGGTTTTTGCATAAAAGGCTCAAATCGTATTTAACAGGGTGAAAAGGAAAAGGACGATACTCCAAAAAGGAATTTGTTCAATACTGCTATATTGCCCGAGGATCACTGTATGAAACAATGACCCTCCTTGAAATATTTAGACGGAAAAAGTGGATTGCTGATAAAGATTTTGATGCGCTCAAAGAAGAGGGCTTGCAAATAGCGTCTATGATCAAAGGCCTGATAAATTCTCTCTATGCATCAATGAATAATAAGTAACTGCTTCAGGATTCGAGCTTCTTTACTTCTTTGATTTTCTTTGAACTTTCAGCTTTGAGCTTTGAGCTTTTATCTTTTTTCTTAAACGCTTTGAGCTTTCAGCTTCGAGCTTCTTACTTCTTAACCCTTTGAGCTTTCAGCTTTCAGCTTTCAGCTTTGAGCTAGTATATGATCGAATCCGAATTCCAAATCCTCCGAGCCCTGGACTCCAACCCGAATCTGTCCCAGCGGGAGCTGTCCAAGAAATCCGGGGTCAGTCTGGGCCGGGTGAACTATTGCTTAAACGCCCTGGTCAAAAAGGGGTGGATTGAGCTGGGAAAATTCACTGTAAGCGAGCACAGAAGACGCTACGCCTACATCTTAACCCCCAAGGGCATGGAGCAAAAGGCCAAGGCCACGTACCATTTTTTGCGGCGGAAGATGGAAGAATTTGATGCGCTGGAAAAGGAGATTGAGGAGCTACGGAGCGAATGTGAGGAGTTGGAAGAATCACATTCGGGTTATCAGTTATCAGTTAATTGTTATCAGGATGCGGATAGGTGAGGCGTTTTCAGTTATTTGTTATCCGTTATCAGGTACTGACAGCAGATAACGGATAACGGGTAACGGGCAGCGAATAAAAGATAACCGATAACAAATAACAGATAACAGTTAACAGGCACCATGAAGATCCAAACCTTCGAAGACCTGAAATGTTGGAAGGCTTGTCGCGAGTTACGCATATTTGTAGCCAAGCAGATTGTTCCCATTCTGCCCAAGTACGAGCAGTACCGGCTTGGCGATCAGATGCTCAGGGCGGCACGATCCACCACAGCCAACATAGCTGAGGGCTATGGCCGCTTTCACTACATTGACAATGCCAAGTTTTGCAGCAATTCACGCGGATCTTGCTGGGAGACCCTGGATCACTTGATCACAGCAAATGATGAAGATCTCATCCCAGATGAAATGCTGACAAAGGGAAGAGCATTGGTCCATGAGGCCATAAAGCTGACCAACGGGTACATGAATTATCTGTACAAGGCAGGAAAGAATAAAGATTCTGCTGTTAAGGAAGAACCTTCAGAGTACCAGTTATCTGTTAATAGTTATCAGGATGATGAGTGAGATGTTATCAGTTAATCGTTATCAGTTTGCAATCTGAATTCTGAAGCCGGTTAACAGATAACAAACAACGGATAACTACCCCCCAGATAACCGATAACCGATAACGAATAACATTCTGCAATCCAGATAACAGATAACCAATAACAGATAACTATATCGGATAACCGATAACAAATAACAGATAACAGGTACCATGCAATCACCACTCACATCCCCAACTATTGAAGAACAAGCGAAAAGTACCGCCCCCAACGGCCAGGTCTTCCCTCTGCCCTCAGAGGCAGATTACGCTGCCGAATCCGAGCGCCTCCGCTCCCTGGTGGCTGAGCAGCGCCTCATGGGCCGGGAGATTGTGGTGGTCATGGGGGTCGGCTTTGTCGGCGCAGTCATGGCCGGGGTGGTGGCTGATACTGTGGACCAGTCCGGTTCTCCCTCCAAGTTCGTTATCGGCATGCAGCGTCCTTCCCCCCGCTCTTTCTGGAAGATCCCGACCATCAACCAGGGCATCTGCCCGGTGCAGGCCGAGGATCCGGAAGTTGCTCCGCTCATTTCTCGCTGCGTGCTGGACAAAAAGACCCTGATCGCCACCTATTCCTATGAGGCCCTGGCCCTGGCCGATGTGGTGGTTGTGGATGTGCAGTGCGATTATCACAAAAAGGACTTTGGCAATGTCCGCTCCGGACACGCTGAGATCGGAGCCCTGGAAGACAGCCTCAAGGTCATCGGCGAATACATCAGCCCTGACTGCCTGGTGCTGATCGAAACCACCGTCCCTCCCGGGACGACGGAATATGTGGCCTATCCGATTATTAAGAAGGCGTTTGAGAGACGAGGACTTGTTCAGACGTCCCCAGTGAAACACCCCAAAGGGGGCCACGGTTTCACGGGGCAAGCAGACGTCAGAGATCAGAAGTCAGACGAACGAAGCACAAAGGACGAAGGACGAGGAACCGTTGCCGAGCAGTCTATTTCTTCCGCCAACCGCTTCCCGCCAACCGCTTCCCGAAGCACGAAGCACGAAGAACGACGAACAGAAGCAGCAGAGCCGCTTCTAGCTCACTCATTTGAAAGAGTAATGCCCGGGCGCAACTACGTCTCCTCCATCCGCGATTTCTGGCGGGTGTGTTCCGGGATCAATGACCAGGCCAGGCAGCGGGTGGAAAAATTTTTATCTGAAGTCTTAAATGTCCAAGACTATCCCTTGACTGTCCTGGACCGGCCCCTGGAGAGCGAGACCTGCAAGATCGTGGAGAACTCCTACCGGGCCACCATCCTGGCCTTTTTAAACGAATGGTCCCTGTTTTCCGAGACCAACGGGGTGGATCTGATGAAGGTCATCGATGCCATCAAGGTCCGGCCCACCCACGACAATATCATCTTTCCCGGCCCGGGCATCGGCGGCTACTGCCTGCCCAAGGACGGCGGCCTGGGCGTCTGGGCCTACCACACCCTGATGGGCTTTGAGCAGGACATCTTCAAGATCACTCCCCAGGCCATTGATATAAACGACACCCGAGCCCTGCGCCCGGCCCAACTGACCCGGGACGCCCTGCGCAACATGGGCAAGATCGTGGCAGCCTCCAAAATAGCCGTCCTTGGCGCGTCCTACAGAGAAGACGTGGGCGATACCCGCTACTCCGGATCAGAGATCGTGGTTCGCAAGCTGACCGAAATGGGCGGGGATGTGGTGGTCCATGATCCATATGTAAAGCACTGGTTTGAGTTCGAGCAGCAGGAAACCTATCCCGGAGCCGGCCATTCCCGCAAAGAGTTCTTCCGCAACCAGGATGGGCTCACAGACATGCGAATGGCCGAAAACCTGGATCAGGCCCTGCGCGGAGCAGACGCCGTAGTCCTCGCAGTCCGTCACCAAGAATACCAAAACCTGGATCCAGACACAGTCGTAACCCAAATCGGCCACCCAGCGGCTATTATCGACTGCTTTGGACTGCTTTCTGACGAGCAAATCAAGCGGTACTTCGAACTGGGGTGTGAGGTGAAGGGATTGGGTCGGGGCCATGTGAAGCGGATGAAGGATCAAGTGAAAGAAAAGGCTCCTCACACAAATTTGTGCATGATTTTGGGTTCAGGCAGTCCAGCCATGCAATGGTATAGATTACGGATGTAGTTCTTGGCTGACCGGAAACCGTAAGCCCTGTGGCTTATCATCTTGGCCTTGTTGTTGAGACCTTCTACCGAGCCGTTGCTGATCGGCATCTTGAAATAGCTGAGTATATTTTCTTCTTTGCGGCGCAGCATCCAGGCAAAATTTCGCATCGGCTGCAGTCTGGAATGAGTGGCCCACCAGAACCACTTATCGAGGAATTTTTTGGCCCAGGCTCTTCGCT
>NZ_JIAK01000029.1 GCF_000620765.1 Desulfovermiculus halophilus DSM 18834 | reverse complement strand
CTTGCTTCTATGCTCATTTTTCGAGTGTTTCGAGCCTGCCCCGTGTACTTTCTTCCAGTACACTGGGGTGTTTCGTGGGCCATACTCTTCTCTTTCAACCATCCCTGGTCACTCGTTTTCTTCAATCACATCCAAGAAGAAATCGCCCACAGTCTGAATGACTATATTCTGTGTTTCAAGAGGGTTATTCATATACGCACCGAAATGGGCCTTGTCACCGGTCAACAGATGTGTGGCCCGGGATTGGAGGGCGGCCAGGAATATGGGCTGATCTTTGGCTGGAAGTTCAAGAGGGCAAGGCTTTGATCCAGGATTGGCCACGATCTGCAGGTCCTGGTACAGCTTTTTCAACCTAGAGACGCATTTTGGAAACTTGATGGAAAGGTTTCTGTGCGCTTCCTCCCAGGCCAGCTGACTGGTGATCAGCTTCCAATGTCCCAGTCCGCCCAACTCCAAGAGCAGGGCAGCCTTGCCTTCAGGATTGTGCGCAGCAGTGAAAATGACGTTTGCATCCAGGAAGATCCGCTTCATGCCTTTTCGCTGAGCTTATTCAGGATCATGTCCCGGGTTTGGGCATCAAGGCGGTCCTCTTCATCCCAGCCGTCAATCTGTTCATCGGTGTACAGGTCTATTTCCACAACCGCCGCCGGCCGCAGGATCAACTCGCCGTTTTTCTCTTCAGCAATCACTGTCCCTCCCGCTTCAAGGCCCATTTTTTTCCGCAGCTCGGCAGGCAGGGTGACCTGGCCTTTCTTGGATATGGTCAGATGCTGTCTCATCTTTGCTCTCCTTGGATATATGCGGTAAGAATATCCGATTTTCGGACTTTCGTAAAGAAAAAGAACTTCTGCCCACGAACCACGCGAAATAACACGAAAGTTAAGGCAAGAGATCTCGCCTGTGGCGATATATCTTGCTTCTATTCTCATTTTTCGCGTGTTTCGTGTGTTTCGTGGGCTATACTCTTCTCTTTCAAAGTAGACAGCCTCCAGAAACCCGCATCCCATGCGTTTATAAACCTCGAAACAGGCGCCGAGTATTGCATATACTTCATCTGCACAACGCATAAATCCCTCGAAAAAGAATTATAGCCCACGAAACACGCGAAATGACACGAAAGTTAAAGCAAGAGATCTCGCCTGTGGCGATATATCTTGCTTCTATTCTCATTTTTCGCGTGTTTCGTGTGTTTCGTGGGCCATATTCTTCTCTTTTCTTATATTTCCGGGTGTTTCGTGGGCAGTACTCTTAAGGTCTATTCATTCTCGATCTTGACCATATCAACCAGAGCTGAGAAAAACTCTGCCGACCACACATCCAGTTGGGATGCATCCTGGACAAAAGGGAGCACATCCCGCTTGGCCGCCTGAACATCCAGCTCTGCTATTGCCTGGCCGAACATCCTCTCCCAGTCCTGCCGGGAAACAGGTGTTTCCAGCTCCCAGTCCCCGGTCTGACGCATTCGGGAGGTCAAGTGCTCAAGATGCAAGGGAATTTCCTGGCTCACGAACCAGACCAGATCGTACCAGTCTCTGCCCTTTACTCTGCGCCCCCACTTTCGGAAGAGCAGGGCATGCATCTTTCCGGCAAAAAGATCCTGGGGCACAAATACGCGTACACTGAAAGGCACAGGCTGCAGAATATAGCGGATCTGAGTGTGAAAGCCCAAGGGCGGATCGGTGTCCACCTCGAATTTGACCTTCAAGGCTTGATTGCCCGGGACCTGTTTGGCCAGTCTCTCCGGCAGGCCAATGCTCAGCCGATGCACCCGGGTATTGGCCTTGACAAAGGCTGTCGCAATTGGGCTGTTTTCCTTGTTTTTTTCTGTTATTTCAGCCTCAAAACCAAATCCCAGAAGTTCCCTGTGCACGGCCTGAAAATAGGGCTGAAGTTCAAATTGCGGGTGTGCAGACAAAAGCGAAAAATCAAGGTCTTCGGAGAAGCGGTCCAAACCGTACAAAAGGCGCAGGGCGGTGCCGCCGTAAAAGGCTGCATGTTCGAAAAATTTTGCCCGCCAAAGGCCCAAAAGGCAGATGCGCTGAATGATTTCCTTGAGCGCGGTATCGTATTCATCCATGCTTTGGGGACTATAACGTTCCACCATCTGAATGATGACGTCCTTCATGCATATTCCCCAACCAGTTCAGACAGCATAGAAAGTGACCTCTTATTCTGGACAGCAGTGAGCTCCCGGAACAATGCAATGTCCAAATACCGCATTTCTTCAGGTTCAATCCTGAGATCGGCAAACAGAAAATCCCGCAGGGCATCGCGACTTCTCAGTCCTGAGGCAAAATACACCGTGTCCGCAATGGCCTTTTCCGGGCTGGCCATGAGAAAGCCACGGCCATCAGGGAGAACTCGAGACACAATGCCCAGGCTGTAGTATGTTTCGTGGACATGCCGATAGATGAAACGTCCCACCGGCGTGGTATAGGATTTTGACTTAGACAGAGTAACCGAGGTCACCGCTTCCGTCCGCTCCGGAATGAGCTGATGCCAGGACAGCGCGTACTCCAAAGTGATATAGGATGGACCATAGAGGAGATTGCCCAGGATTTCCCGGTTGATTTCCGGTCTTCGGCGCATACCCTGACCCAGGATGTACATCCCCTTTTTGACTCGGATAACC
The DNA here is from genome assembly GCF_000620765.1 of Desulfovermiculus halophilus DSM 18834. Taxonomy (NCBI): domain Bacteria; kingdom Pseudomonadati; phylum Thermodesulfobacteriota; class Desulfovibrionia; order Desulfovibrionales; family Desulfohalobiaceae; genus Desulfovermiculus; species Desulfovermiculus halophilus. Next base: position 30,396 of record NZ_JIAK01000029.1, on the reverse strand, counting down.
TGGCCGTGGGCCAAAAGCTTGGTCACTTTATCCCTGGGCCGTTTGTATTCCTGCAAGGCGCCCATTAAGGCCAGATAATCAAACTCATTGCCCGGAAGATGTGTATGCCATTGATTTGGTTCCATTATGTCGACATACTATCGACATACTGGACCTGGGTCAAGCTTTATCGCCTCATGCCGATAGGGAACCTTCTAAAGAACTTCTGCCCACGAACCACGCGAAATGACACGAAAGTTGAAGCAAGAGATCTCGCCTTTGGCGATATCTCTTGCTTATATTCTCTTTTTTTCGTGTGTTTCGAGCCTGCCCCGTGTACTTTCTTCCAGTACACTGGGGTGTTTCGTGGGCCATACTCTTCTCTTTTCAGAATTCTGTAGTCAGACCAGTGGGCTATACTCTTCCCATGTTCAGTGAACCACAGTCTGCCAAATATATTTCACATCCTTCCAAAAGGACCAGTTCTGCACATACTCCCGATTCAGCCGCACCTTGACCGGCCAAATGACCTCCCAGTTGTAGGCCTCCGGGTCATCCTGCCTGGCCAATATCTCCTCTTCATCCCGGTATTTCAGGGTGGCTGGCCCGGTTATGCCATTACTCAAAGGGACTGCACGCTTGCCAAGCGGTTGCATCCCAAGTATCCTTGACACATGGCTTCAAAGAGAGAATATGCTCCGCATGAAGGGCTGTTCCACAAGGTCTTCCGTAATGCGGGCAACACAAAATACTTCTTGCGGCAGCATTTGTCCGCGGAGATTCAACGCAATATCGATTTGGATTCCCTGAGGCTGGAGAATGTCTCCTATGTGGATGACAACCTGAAGAAGCATTTCTCTGATCTGGTTTTCAGCCTCATGCTCAAAGGCGAAGAGTTACCGTCCGCAAGGGTCTACCTCCTCTTTGAGCACAAAAGCGCCCCGGAACCCTTGGTGGGAATGCAGATCCTGCGGTATATGGCTTTGCAATGGAAGGATCTGTATGATCAAAACATGATTCTCGGTAAACTGCCTCCGATCTTGCCGATTGTGATCTATCAAGGCAGAGACAGTTGGAAGCCCCGGATCTCGTTTCATGATCTGGTGGAGATGCCCTCGGATTCTTTTAAGGCCTACATTCCTGATTTTGCTTTTGCTTTTTTCAGTGTCCGGGGGCTGGATGCACAGAAGGTCCAAGAGAATGTGATTCTTCGGCTCTACGTGGAGATGATCAAGTCCATGGACACGCCGCAGATCAAGGAGATGCTTCCCCGCTTGGTTCAGGGATTTGTACAGGCCCTTGGATCACATACCGCCACCGAATACATTGAAATATTTTTCAAATATTTGACCAAAGCCTCAGGGGTTTTGAGCAAGGATGACTTTCAAAAAGCCTTGTCGTACCTTCCGGAAGGAGGTGAGAGAGTAATGAATACATTGGCCGATCAATGGATGGAACAGGGAGAGCAGAAGGGCCTTATTAAGGGTGAGGTCAAGGCAAGCCAAAATAATCTTATAACAGTTGCTCAGGCAAAGTTTGGCACTTTGCACCCAGAGCTGATCGAAAAGATCCGTTCAATTCAGACCCTGGAAACGCTTCAAAGCCTTTTAACCCAAGCTGTTCTCATGAACAACGCCCAAGATTTCTTCCAAGAAATAAAAAGAGTTGCCAAACAGCACTAACCCCCATGCCTGCCAAGGCGCAGGCACGCTTGTGCTAACGAAGCATACAAATTGAGGTCTGAGAGTAGGCCGCCCGGCACTCACTTGCAGTTTGAACGTCCCTGCAAAGCACAAAAGTCTAGCCTCCAAGTGAGTGCCGGGTCGAGAAGAAATAGACAGCGGTTGAGGGCAACCGCGTACTATGTAAGAGCTGCACCCGGTTTTTTCATACAATCGGGCCAGGAGTACAACCCGGTTGAATGGAAGAAGTTCAACTGGGCAAGCAGGGCAGGCACGGAACACGCGAAGAAAGAGACGTAAGCGAGATAAGCGACCTTATTCAACTTATTGTACTTGGAGTATTGTATGACGACAAAAGAACGTGTAAAACAAGAGATTGACCAGATGCCAGAAGAGCTCGTTGAAAATGTATTTAATTTTATTGAATATTCTATAAAAAAACAAACCGATAAAAAACAGTTGCACACCTATAAATTGAATGGTGCATTTGACAAAATAGATATCCGTGAAAAGGCTTATGAGTAAATTACTTGTAGATACAAATATTTTGGTTTATGCTATTGACGAGGATTCCTTCAAATAGCCACTTTCAATCGGAAAAATTTTACACAAGTTGAGGAAATCGCTTTATATCCATTATAATAAAAAAAGAACGTCTGCCCACCCCGGTGAAACTAAAGAGGGTTTCACGGGGCAGGCGAACCACGCGAAATGGCACGAAAGCTTAATACAGATCGCCAAGGCGATCTGTATTACATCAGCATTCTTTTTTCGAGTGTTTCGTGGGCCATACTCTTCTCTTCCCATGTTCAGTGAACCACTGTCTGCCAAATATATTTCACATCCTTCCAAAAGGACCAGTTCCGCACATATTCCCGGTTTAAGCGCACCTTATCCGGCCAGATGACCTCCCGGTTGTATCTCTCCGGATCATCCTGCCTGGCCAATATCTCCTCTTCATCCCGGTATTTCAATGTCGCCGGTCCGGTGATCCCCGGCCGGACGGAGAGGACTATCCGGTCATCCCCCTGCAGCTTGTCCGCATAACCAGTAGCATCCGGCCTGGGTCCTACAAAATTACTTGCGTCAATTATAGCTTTTCAATCCAGGAACCGATTGGAAAAATTGACTCTTCAAAGTAAATTACCCATATCTCGCTTGACGCGAAATAGGTACGACAAATTACACACATCTTGTTTACTCCAGTGATATATGGAAAGATTTCAAAGGGATACTCTGAAATGGAAAGGCAATTTAAACTTGGGCACATTCATGCATAAGTTACTTTTTATGGCAGCTAATTACTATTGGTCATTAATATGGTACAACATTTATTTAATTATTTTCCCCGGATTACCTACGACAGTAGCCCCTTCAGGAATATCGTTAGTTACGACACAGCCAGCCCCTATCGTAGCAAAATCTCCAATTTTTATCTTAGGAAGAATATTAGCTCCCATACCAAAAGTTACATTTTTGCCAATAGTGACATACCCACCAACGACACACTGAGGGGCAAAACTGCAATAATCTCCAACAATAACATCATGTCCTATAGTGCTGTTGAAATGAACATGTACATAGTTGCCAACACAAGCTTTACTCATAACAAATGAATAAGGTAATAACACACACCCGTTCCCTAAAGATGCAGATGGTGATACAAAACTATTGTTGTCAATATATGTGTAAAATATACCACCATGGCTAGTTACAAATTCAACAATAGATTCTCTATGATTAGGAGTTAAAACAGAAATAATAAATTTAGTATCTGGAAAATTATATTTATCTATTTGATCAAATTTGGTGGTTGGAACATTATAATATAAATCCTTTTCAGATGGATCATCGTCCATGAAAGCCTTTATATTATATTTTTGATAATATAAGAAATCAAAAATCACTCTACCTAAGGCGCCACCGCCTGCAAGAACGATATCCATATAACATATCTCACTTAAATTTAGGGAATTAATAAAGCGGGCATATATCGTTTCAAGTGATCCAATATATCCTTTGTCATATACATTGATCCTGCATTTTGCGGCAAATCCATTTTGTATTCTTCTGGTAAGGAGCTTATTCTATGCGCAGGAAAACCTACAAAAACGCCTTCTTCAGCAATATTTTTCACAACCACGGTTCCGCCTCCGATAATTGCCAAAGGTGCTATGGTTACTCCTGCAAGAATAGAGGCTTGGGATCCTAGAATCGAACCATATCCAATATATGTTAACAACTGAACTTCCCGAATATTATCTTTCCTGCCATGATTTACGTTCTTTGTATGATTTGTAATTACGCCAGGACCTATAAAAGAATAATCTTCAGCTATCGTGGACTTAGAGATAATTGCTCCAGTGCGGATATTCACATTATTTCCTATGTAACATGCACCAGTAGATATACAGTGATCATCGAATATTGTATTATCTCCAATAATAGTACCTGACTTCAAAGTAGCCCTATGACCAATTTTGACATTATCTCCAACTCGAACATCCTTTTCGATAATAACATCATGCCCTAAATTCAAATTTTCTCCACATATAAAATCGCTACTGATTTTATCCATTACCATTCCCCTTTCTACTTGTGTAGATTTGATTGGTACTTTCAAATTGCCTTCTTAAGGCGCGCTCATCCACAACAATATTTTCTTGTTTAACAATTTTGGCCAAAGTTTTGATTATAATATTTATATCTAATTGCAAACTCATTCTATCAACATAGTATACATCCAAACGAAAACGATCATCAAATTCTAGGGCATTTCTCCCCTCAACTTGTGCAAGACCGGTAATACCACCCCGAACTTCATGTCTTCTGGCCTGCTCAAGTGTATACAAGGGCAAATAATCCATCAAAAGTGGTCTAGGCCCTACAATGGACATTTCTCCCTTAAGAACATTAAAAAGCTCCGGCAATTCATCCAGACTGGTAGTTCGCAAAATTCGTCCAAGCCTTGGCAAGCGTTGCTCGTTCGGCAATAAATTCCCCTCTGCATCCCGCTCATCCGTCATGGTCCTGAACTTATAGATAGTAAAGGGCTCACCGTTCAACCCCGGCCTCTGCTGCCGAAACAGCACCGGGCTGCCCAGCTTTATTCTGACCAGCAGGGCCACCACGGCCAGAATAGGGGAGATGAGGATCAGACCGGGGATGGTCAGGACGAGGTCGAAGAGGCGCTTGCCGTATCGTGCATACCACGAATTGCTGGCTTTGGCTGACATTGGCCTTCCTTGCTTTTGGGAAGAAAAGAGTTTTGTCCACCAATCTTCATTTGGGCTTATCGCCCAAAGGAAAGACTTATCTTATTCGTGCCAATTCGTGTAAATTCGCCTGCCCCGTGTACCTTCTTCCAGTACACTGGGGTGGACGAAGAAAAAGAGTCTTGTCCACTAATCTGCACGAATCTCCACTAATCTTCATTTGGGCTTATCGCCCAAAGGAAAGACCACTTCGCCGCAGGCGATGAAGCCTGTCTGTTCAACGATCAGTTGAATAGATAACTACTTATCTTCTTTATTCTTATTCGTGCCAATTCGTGTAAATTGGTGGACGAAAATAAAGTTTTGTCCACTAATCTTCACCAATCTACACGAATCTTCCCTTGGCCTTATCGCCCAAGGGAAAGATCAGCTCGCCGCAGGCGATGAAGCCTGTCTGTTCAACGATCAGTTGAATAGATAGCTACTTATGCTCTCTTCTCTCATTCGTGCCGATTCGTGTAAATTCGTGGACAAAAAGCTCTTAATCCCGATTGAATCTTTGCAAAAATTGCGCAGGCTGCAAAATAGAGATGGATCTATATTCTCCCAGGTCCAGCAGGTGCTTATTTCCTGATATTATTATGTCCACCGATCCGGCCAATGCGCAATGGATAAATTTGTCATCGTCAGGGTCGGCAGCAACGATATGGATGTCGGATGAAGCAGTCACCGGCTCAAAATAGGGAAGGATCTCTTGATGCATTACATACTCGATTTCGGCTCCAGACAGCTGGAATTTGGGATAAGCCAAGACTTTGAGATATTCGTCAATCATCTCTTGAGTAATAAACGGCTGAATAGCTTTTTTCTGCCACAAAGAAACTATCCTGCCGGGAACTCCTTGAAAGAGAAGGCCTGATACCACCACATTGGTATCAACAACGACCTTTATTCCTTGGATCTTGCCCACGCAACTGCTTCCTGAACAGATTCCGGCCCAAGGCCCAACTTCTTCATTTTGGATCGGATCGCATCCAAATCGGTCTCATAGGTCTGAACCGGTTTCAAAAATATCCCGCCCTCCTGATAATTGGCTTCCAGGTACTTGATACCTCCAAGCTTGTCTGCCAGTTTCTTGGGGATTGTGATCTGGTTTTTGGAAGTAATTTTGACCAGCATATTTTTCTCCTGACTTCTCATTTTCCTTACAGTAAGATTATAGGAAAACAATGCTTGGGTCAAGAACGGTTTTTCAAGAGAGAAAAGAGTCTTGTCCACCCGCAGGCGATGAAATCCATTCCTCGAATTACACATTTTGGGTCAAGCGCAAAATGGGTAGTGCATCGGATATCGGACATCGGACATCCGCTTCTCATGCAGCTTGGCTGCGGAGCAATGGCCAAGCGCCTTGTTTGGAAGCCTCTAGGACGACAATTTCAACTATAGTCCCGTCTTGGGCATAGCTAATATGTGTATTCCAGTCCTGGGAAGTCTCTTTAATGATTTCTTTTTCCGAAAGACGTAAAACCAGAATATCATCGGCTTCGTCATAAGTAACTCTCATAACTCCACCTCCCACTGAAAAAAGTGCATAACAGTCTTGACGATCAGTTTCTCCTCGAGTGCAACAGCTGCACAGATCAGATTGTCATCACGACCCGGCATGCTTTTAGCAACCCACAACCGAATATCGTCCTTATACCTCGTTTCACCGGATTCCAGGACTTCGGCCATCTCATCTTCGCTGATTTCCCGCTGGATCATTCGTTCCCTTGCATGTCGGGTGAAGTATACCTCAAGGCCAAATCATCTACAAAACATGTCTTGATTTCCGCCCTTCCGTCGCTTTGTTCGCTCAAGTCGCTTCAATCCCTCAAGTCATTAAAATCGGCAAGCGCGAAATGGGTAATGCATTGGATCACCCCAAAATTCTCAGCACCTCGAATTTATCTTGCGCAAAGAGCACAGTTTCCAGGGCCTGATCCAGCAGAGCTTGGTCCTGGATCGCTGTTATCTCTGTTTCTTCTCCGACCGTCAGAGAAAACTTCCGATTCATTAAACGGAGCAGTGCGACTCGCTTCCCTTGAAGCTCCCCCTGCTGCATACCTTGTTGCATACCCTGCTGCATACCTTGTTGCATACCCTGCTGCATGCCTTCTTCACGTAACTTCTCGGCTATGGTGGGCATAATCTCTTCTCCTTGAGGGATATTCGTTAGTGCTTGATACACATCCTGGACATCAACATGCTCGGCGGCCTGAAAAACATATTCCAGTATGACCTGCAGGTATTCGGTCACTCGCTCCTTGGTGCTCAGTTTTCCAAGCAGGCTGAGAATCTCAGGCAAGCGCTCCCGCAGCTCTGGAACCTGGATGTATTTGAGCAGAAGTTGTACCGCCCGCAGAACTATTGTTCCCTTCAGATCTTTTTCATCCAAGTGAGAAATGTCATGCAGTATGTGCTCAAACTTGGGGATAAAGACGGAAAACTCAGCAGACGGCAGCTGAAAAAGATCTTCAAAGCGCAAACTGAAATTCCAGGCCCTGGGGCCGTGATAAACGAGCACAGGAATTATCAGCGGCAGCGGTCCAGGACCACTTCGGACATGATAATACCACGAGCTGGCCATATACTGCAAAACCTGCACCCGGGCATAGCGCTCAGGTCCGCTTTTGTGCTCAAAGAGAAAATACAATTCAGCCGGATCGCCTGATGTGACCTGGGTCTTGACCGCCACGTCGCTGAAGTACTCGGACAAATCCGCATGCACATAGCTGGAGTTGACCACTTCCAGGGTATCCAGGGCCAAGTGGGAAACAATTGCCTCCGGAAGATTGGTTCGGACAAAATCGCGAACGATTTCGGGCCTGGAGAAGATCTGCTTAAAAAATCTATCGTGGATGTGCGGACTCGATGAGGACATAACTAAAGTCTAGCTTCTGCTTTGGGCAGTGGCAAATATGTCCTGCCGAAATTACACATTTGCTCTCTTCTCTCATTCGTGCCGATTCGTGTAAATTCGCCTGCCCCGTGTACTCCTGGCCCGTTAAATCCTCTGCTATTTAACTGGGCTTCTTCCAGTACACTGGGGTGGACGAAAAAAAGAGTCTTGTCCACCCGCAGGGGATAAAATCCATTCCTCGAATTACACATTTTGGGTCAAGCGCGAAATGGGTAGTGCATGGGAGATCGGACATCGGATATCGGACATCAGACATCAGCTGTTCTAAGAGACGACCTCCGACTTCCGACCTCCCTCCGGGGCGTAGGCCCCTATGGGCCGGGGGCCGACCTCCGACCTCAGTCTATCAAGTCTCCCACATATAGCGTTTCTTGACATTTTGTCATATTGCACATATATTATTTTTCCAATTGCTTTTCCTCTCGGCAATTGAGCTCGTATACGCAAAAAAACATGGAGAAGGATATGTTAGTCACAATTGATAAAAGAGGAAGCATCAGCTTGCCTTCTTCATTACGCAAAGATCTGGGGCTTGGACCCGGTTCCCATCTGGAGCTCGCAGTCGAGCCCGGCGGTGCCATAACTCTCTACCCAGTTGCAATACACCGGGCAATAGAACTCAATGCCGAGGGCTTATCCAGGCTCGAGGAGGCCAGGGAATCAGGGCCGGGAGCATTCCCGGAATGGTTTGATCAGGAGCTGGCCGATGCCCGGGCTGATACCGAGTAAAAAATTTTCTGCTGACCTGGAAAAATTGAAAAGCAATAAGGCCCTGATCAAAAAAGTTGCCAAATGCCTGACTTTCTTGGAAGTGAATCCTTTTCATCCAGGACTTCATATCGAGCGGATTGCAAACGATCCAAGTGCATGGTCCGCAAGGGTGGACAAAATGTATCGGATCTCCTTTGAACCTTCTGCCTGTCTTCCCTCAGGAAGCCCGGACCGGGCATCGCCACTCAGGCTCCTGCGCATCCTGACTCATGACGACCTGTACAAAAATCCGCATTAACGCCGTGCATATCGACTTCCGATCTCCATTCCGGACATCGGAGATCGGATATCGGACGTCGGTAATCACAAGAAAACGAGAGTTTATTTGAGGATGATAAACTGATATCGGAGACCTGATATCGTCTGTCGGAAAATTACTTGATAATAAATGGATCTGGGTTCTTCATCATGGAACCAAGCATAGAACCAACTGATTTACATTTTGTAACCAAACCTTGATGCTGATCTGTGCTGATATACCCACAATCTTTTGCAAAATCCAACCAAGAGTCTGTTTCGGCATTCTCCCTGTCATCATACGGGAAGATAACGGGCCCCTCATTTGTGCGGTCCAAAAGCCCGGCATTGAGCAGGGTATGTACATCGCTGTGCACGCCCTTTACATCGCATCTCACGAGTTTTAAGCCGCCCAACGCAAAATTTCGACCTCAACTCCTTTCTTCACCGCAGACTCTCCCAACTCCATCACACGTTCGGTCATTTCTTCAGAAAGATAATATTCCCCGCAATTATCACACACGTCGGCAGGAACGTTCTTTATCACTACGGTGGTTTCATCTCGTTGCAAGGTAATAGTTGCGGTACCAGCTGAAATCTGTCCTGTTTTACAGATAACACAATTCATTACTTCCTCCTTGACCTGAAATCTTCCGACCATTTATCATGATCGGGTTTATACGCCGTGACAACAAAACATTGCCCTGATTCTTTGTCCTGGGCAACTACAATGTGAATCGGCTCGTCTTCGCAATAGCCAAGCAATAGGTAACTCGGATAAGGGCAGTCGTCAGGATAATGGGCGATGACCTCACCTTCCATGATTATTCGTCTTATAGCGTAGCTACTTAGAGCCCGTTGAAACATCCTGCTTATAGCATGCCCACTGAACTTTATAGATAAGCAGTCCAAGCTTCTTATCTCCCTAGTACTTTTACGGCAAGCAGTGGTCCGGAAACATCATGCCTGTCTCCCCCAGCTCCCTGGTCACCGGCAGCCTTGCCTCTTCGAGCAAGTCCCTCAAGTCGCTCCGGCTCTCCCTCCGGCATCCAGCCTGGACATCGGACATCAGACGTCAGCCCTGCCGCTGGCGGAAGACGGCCAGTTTGATCGAGAAAGAAACAGAGTATGAAGAGGGCTGGGCCTCAGTAGCCCGGGCCTCTCCGAGGGCTGGGAGTGCGTTGATCAAAGAGGCTGGGCCTCGGAGAGGGCCAGCCCTACCCGGAAAAGCCAGAGCCATCTTAGGGGTAAAATCTAGTTTCATACGAGCTGTTCCAAGAGCCGACTTCCGATCTCCGACGTCTGTCTTCTTCCTTGCCCCTCGGCCCTTGCCCCTTGAACCTAAGTACCCAAAATCTCCATCATCTGCTGATTGATAATCCGGACATCAAAGCGCTCTTCAGCCATCCGCCGGCTTTCACGCCCCATTTCTTCCGCCAGCTTCGGCTCCTGGATAAAACGCTCTATGGCCCTGGCCAGACTATTTGGATCTTTGACCGGCACCAGAAATCCGTTTTTCCCTGCCTAATTCTCCAACGGCCCACTTCCTCATTCCCTTCTCCGACGTCCGCCTCCCGACCTCCGACATCCGACTTCCATTCCGGACATCGGACATCAGACATCGGACTTCCCTCTGGGGCGTAGGCCCCTATGGGCCGGAGGCCGACATCCGTCTTCTCTCTCACATTCGCTTCAATCCCTCCGACCTCCGACGTCCGACGTCCGACTTCCGACCCCCTGTTCGCTATCCTTTCACTGCAACCATCAGGCTGCTACCAGCTCAAAATCCACATGCACTGCATCATACGGGAATACAATCCGCCCCTCATCTGTACGGTCCACAAGCCCCGCATTGAGTAGGGTATGTACATCGCTGTGCACGCCTTTTACATCGCGACTCACCTCCCGAGCCAGGCCCCGGATGGTCAAAGGACCCCGGCCGACCATAGCCTTGAGCAGCTCCCAGCGTTTTTTGCTCAAAGTCTGCCAAAGCAGCTCAGGGGAAGAAAATGAAATCACTGCGCCTTGTTCCCGGCCCCCAAAAGCGGCAAGCGCCCGTGCGGTCACTTCCTCCCTGGAAGAAACTGTCAGTGTAACCTTGCTCATGATTTCCTCAAATCATCTACGTCCGACCAGAAATCAGCCAGCAGCTGTGCCGGATCGCGGAAGGAATATGAATGTTCTTCTGAACCGAAATGCCTGTGGTCTCCTTTTCCCGCCTCGTTATCATATCGAAGCACGCATTGTCCTGCCACGACATAGGCCAGGCTGTACTTGTATAGGTGCGCAGACCCATGAACAGGAGAAGAAATCCGCCAAATACGAAGTTCAGCGAACGAATCCTTGCTGACCTGATGACGCTCGTGGAGAAGAAGTTCAGTATCCATGTTGGATCAATTTACAACACAGTATATAGAGTGTCAACTCTTCTGACTCCGGGGGGCTTCCGACATCCTTCCGGACATCGGACATCAGACATCAGCTGTTCTAAGAGACGACGTCCGATTTCCGACTTCCGATCTCCGACATCCGACCTCCGTCTCCCCCTCCCTTGGCCCTAAGTTCCCAAAATCTTCATCATCTGCTGATTGATAATCCGGACATCGAATCTCTCTTCAGCCGTAATGGATGCCGGTTACAGAGTGGATCAAAGAGGTCATTTCAGCCAGAGGTGCACTGCCTTTGCGGTTCACATCCTTGGTTTCTGCCAGCCAGTGATACGCGTCATGGGTAGGCAGATGCTTGCCCCCTACCACGCCACAAATTACACATATCGCGTTTGACGCAAAATGGGTAATTCAGGTTTGGGCTTGGGCCAAAATGTTGTATACAGTCTTGCGCGAGATTCCCAGGCGAGATGCGATTTCCGTCTTTTTGTAGCCCCGAGCCAGAAGCTGTTCGACTATATATTTCTTGGCCTGTCTGCTCTCCGGTTTTCTAGACCGATCCTCGCTTGCCTCCTTCAGCAGCCTTTCCAGCTGGGTAAGCTCCAGCAGCGCAGGGTTGTCAGCAGTGATCTTTGTACCTCTGCCACTCAATCGGCCAAAAAGGGTAGGGAATTTCTCCGCCAAGCGCACACAGAACTTCTCAATCGCGCCTTCCTGCTCCAAGGCATTGTCCGGTTCTGCTCCCTGGGCTTGCTTTAGTAGCTGCGTATATTCTTTCCGGGCCGTGACCTTATCCTCATCTATCAACTGAAGTATCGGCTTGGGGTCAACAAATGATTCCTGATAACCTCCGGAACAATAGAGGGCGCTAGATGTCCAGCGGTAATCTGAGGGGGACTCGCATAATCCCGCCCGGACCGGGTTGAGGTGTATATACACAGAGGCGGTTACAAGATAAGTGTTGTCCAGACAGATGGATTGCCGGTACGGGCCGCCAAAGAGATGGCCTCGGCGCTCATACTTGCGGTTGAACCTTGCCGCATACCGGGAAAATATGGAGCGCATGGCTTCGGCCAGATTTCTCTCCTGGGGCTCAAGGAGAATATGCACGTGGTTGGACATAAGGCAGAGAGCGTAATAGCAAAGATGAAACTTCTGGGCGCTCTCTTTGAGCAGGCCAAGCATGGTCAGGTAGTCATTATCTTCCATAAACAGAGGCTCTCGGCCTGCTGCACGCTGGGTGATATGGGAAATATATCCCGGTTCGTCGACCTTGTACCTAGCCCGGAAAACACGCTGCACCCCGCATTGAGCGATGACATCCTGCAAGTCCATGTCTTTCTCCGCCTAACTGAAATTCAATGCAAATTACACATATCGCGCTTGACGCAAAACGGGTAATACATCTCCTGCCTCTATCAGCCTCACTGGTCCACGGTTGCTTGTCTGAAAGATCCCTTGGTCATTGGCTTTATGGCTGCTTATCGGGATTGATTTACACACAACGCGTTTGACGCGAAATGGGTAATGTGTTTTTTTCCGTTCCTGGTCAGTCAGTTCGCTCCAGTCGCTTCCGTCACTCGGCTTTTGCACCGCACCTTGACCTGGATTACACACATCGCGTTTGACGCATAGTGAGTAGTGTGATGGCTGGATTACACATTTTGGGTCAAGCGCGATATGGGTAGTGCGTCAGTTTTTGGCGCGGTAGGCGCGGTTCCAGGGGTAGTTGTCCACTGTGAGTTCGAAGTTGGCCTCAAAACGGGAGGGGTTGCGGATGAGCATCTGGACCATCATGGAGTTGTAAATCTTCTCATCCATGAGGTAGAGTTCGCTAGTGATGCGGTTTAAAAGGGCATAGATGCCGGTATCGTTGTCCCAGGTGAAGTGCTTGGGATCTTCGTGATCCACCACATCCAGTCCGGAGAGCTCCAGGGTGCCGCCTTCCAGCTCCATGTGCCCCTTATCCAGATCAAAGTTCACTTCCCCCCGGACCTGCTGGATCCGGCCCGGATCGGCCTGGCCGCTGACCAGGTCCCAAGATCCGTAAAAGCTTATCCAATAGGCCAGGCGCAGGTTCTCCCAGGACAGGACCAGATATTGTGGGGGCAGATCCTCCGGCCAGTCATATTCCTTGTCCGCCAGGGAGCGGACAAACTCCCGGGCTCCTTCCGGCCCCATGTCCTCCAGCCCGGCCACCGGATCGGCCAGATAAGGCTTCCAGAACTCGTTCATATTTTTATACTTGGTGCTGTTGGCTGCAAACTCCTCCCGCTGACTGAGGGTGATGTACTGCATCATCTGCCGGGCCTGGAGGGGAGAGTGGGTCATATGCACCTTGGCCGCTGGATACAGGATATCTCCCCTGTGTTTTCCGCCGTCTCCAAAAGTAATTCTTTCGGCATAGTATTGCCCGGCGTAGCCGTAGTCCCACCAGGGCCAGAGCCGGGCATTGTCAGGCGTCTTTTCCTTCAATTCCAGGAAGGTCTGGGCATAGGGCTTGGGCAGGATAGGGGCCGGACTCAGTCCGAAGGCCACCTCCAACGTGGGCAGGAGAACCACCAGGCACAGGGCCAGTTGAACCACCACCCGCAGGCTCTTGCGGATATGTAAGCGGAGCAGGAGCAGGCTGAGGCCAAAACCAAGGCCCACACCCAGCACCGCTCCGCCGTACATGGTGAACCGATTGCCCAGGGTAAAGGAGAATAGGCTCATACCCAGCACGGGGACAAAGATCAGGGCCAATGGATAGCTGTACAGCACATATCCAAATCCAAGCAGCCCGGCGGCAAAAACGGCCCAGTGCCCGGCCACCCGGTAAATGATGCCGCCCCAGTCGATGTTCTGAGCTTCGCGGATGCTCTGGACCACCATGGGCAGGTTCAAGTCCCCTTCACGCCTGATGTCAGTGGAAAATATCTTGGCATAGCCCAGGACCTTCATCACCCCGGACCAGATCATACCCAAGATATTGGCGTCGATAACTACAATGCAGCCCAGGGCGATCAGAGCCCATTTTAGCCCCTTGCCCGTACTTAGCCACTCAACTTTACGTTGCAGGATCCAAAACAGCGCGGCCACGCCCAGCCAAGAGACGGGTCCGCCTAGGGAGAGACCCAAAAACATGAGCAGGCCGATGATAAGCCAGCCGGTCTGCCGCCAGCTTGGAGCCAAGACCAGGATGCAGAGCACCAAAGCCCCCAGACTGGTCAGGAGCACAGCTCCGGCATTGGGATAAAACCACATATAGGCCATGCCGATAAGGCCCGCACCCACGGACTGGAGCAGAAAGCGCATCCTGTTTTCCTGGCTGAGTTCTTTGATCACCTCTTTGCCCTGAAACCAGCCCGACCGCAGCCAGGGGGTGAAGAGCATGATCAAGAGAACATAGACGAGCAGGGGGAAAAAGAGTGCCAGAATATCCGTGTCATAAAAGCCAAGGCGTGTTCGCAGCACAAAGCCCAGACATCCGGCGGTTAAGACCCCGGCAGTTAAGGCCCCTTCCTCCAGCCGCCAGTGTCGGCCAAGGAGAATGAGAGGAATCACGGCCAGGGGAGCGACAAAGACCGGGAGCCAGAAGGCCAGATTGCCGTACTGCATGCCGGTCAGGGCATGGACCCATCCTGTGATTTGAGCTAAGGCCGCATCTGGATTTTTGCTGGTATCTTTGGCTCCTGCCAACCAGTAATAGGCATCGTGGGTGGCCAGCAGCTTTTCGCCCTGAATACTCAAAGCTGGATTGTCCCAGGCCGGTGCTTCATACAGGCGCAGGCCCAAAGTTAGGGCATAGGTAATGAGGAAGATACCGAGGCAGAGGATTACGCGTGAGCGGTCGTTCATGTATGGCTGCCTTGCTTTTTATGGAAAACGTTCCTCGTTCTTTGTGCTTCGTTCTTCGTTGGAAGAGGGTTATCAGTTATCGGTTATCGGTTATCTGTTATCGGGGATAGTTATCTGTTATCCGTTATCAGGGAAGAATTAGAAATCCCAACCAGTTGAGATGTAGTAATTTTTCTATGGTTTTTGTGTTTACAGCTTCGCAGGCATGTGGGGTATTTTTCAGGGGCTGCTCTTTCAGTCTGTCGAATACCTGAAAAAATACGCAAAACCCGCAAAAAAGCAAAGGCCGCAAGGGATTCTCGCGGCCTGTATGAAGAGTTTTGCCCAAAAGCTACACAGAGGGATGTTATATCATGCCACACTATCCAATCCCTTCCTCTCTATGATATCAAGCAGCTTGACAGCAGTAGGACTTGGTTTTTTCTTTCCAGATTCCCAGCTGACTACTGCTGTTTTGCTGACATTAAGATAGGCGGCAAAAACAGATTGGCTTACCTGACACTGCATACGTATTTGTCGAATATCCTCTGGTCGATACGCTTTCAGAGGATGTAAGCATACAGCATCGAAATCCCGCATGGTCATTTTGTCCATAACCCCTGCTTCATGCAAGCCTTTAGCTGTTTCATGGACTACAGACAATATGTTGTCGGTATTATGTTTCATGACAGTGCACCTCATAAAGTTCCTTACTTTCCAAAGCTGCTTGTATATCGCGCATATTCATAGAAAGATAAAATTTTGCCAGGCGAATAAACATTCGTGAACAAAATACTCTCATACATCAATACTAAGAAACAGTATAACCAGGTTATACAAATATAGTCAAGTTTCTCAACCCACAAGAACTTCTGCCCACGGAACACTCTGAATAAACTCTACATCTCCTCATGGCGATTGGAGCCCTTTCCTGCCAGGGCCTGCCTGAAACAGCCCTCTGGGCTCCTTGTCTCAGACAAGGGTTTCACTGGGTCTTCTTCCCTGGCAGGAAAATCTGGGCTCCCCCTTTTCCGTGCCCGCCCTGAAATCCTTGCCCCATGAAATCTCCTATTATTTCATTGGGGTCTTTCCATTTCAATGGGGTCATTCCGTGCCTGCCCTGTACCTTCTTCCAGTACACTGGGGTGGAAGAAAAAGAGTCTTGTCCACTAATCTACACGAATATCCACGAATCTCCCTTTGGGCTGATTGCCCAAAGGAAAGACCAGCTCGCCGCAGGCGATGAAATCCATTCCTCGAATTACACATTTTGGGTCAAGCACGAAATGAGTACATCGAATATCGGACGTCGGTAATCAGCCGTTCCAAGAGCCGACTTCCCGCCGGGGCCGCTTCCTGCCCGTAGGGCTTCCAGGCCGGAGGGTAGGCCCCTATGGGCCGGAGGCCGACTTCCGATCTCCCGCCGGGGCGTAGGCCCCTATGGGCCGGAAGCCGACGTCTGTCTTCTTCCTTGCCCCTCGGCCCTTGCCCCTTGGCCCTAAGTTCCCAAAATCTTCATCATCTGCTGATTGATAATCCGGACATCAAAGCGCTCTTCAGCCATCCGCCGGCTTTCCCGGCCCCTTTTTTCCGCCAGCTCCGGCTCCTGGATAAAACGCTCCATGGCCCTGGCCAGACTATTTGGATCTTTGACCGGCACCAGAAATCCGTTTTTTCCCTGCCTAATTCTCCAACGGCCCTCTTCCTCATTCCCTTCACCGACGTCCGACCTCCGACATCAGACGTCAGCTGTTCCAAGAGCCGACGTCCGACCTCCGATATCCGACATCCGGCTTCCGACGTCAGTCCCTCACCTCTGCTCCTCGCTGGATTACACACATCGCGTTTGACGCATAGTGGGTAGAGCGAAGTAAGTAGATGTTGTTCTGGATTACACACTTTGCGCTTGACCCCGGTGAAATAAAAAGAGATTTCAGGGCAAGCGCGAAATGGGTAGTGCGGAATTGTGCTTTTCTCGCTCTCGTGGCTTCGTTCGCTTAACGCCCTCAAGTCGCTCAGTCCGGACATCAGACATCGGACATCGGAGGTCAGCTGTTCCAAGAGCCGACCTCCCGCCGGGGCCGCTTCCAGCCCCGCCTCCGGCTCGTAAGACCCGAGCCTACGGGTCGGAGAGTAGGGCTTCCAGGCCGGCTTCCGGCTCGGACTCGACTTTCATTCTTGGCAGCCTTAAAAGCTAAAAAACTTCAAGATATCAGACTGTTGTCTTTAATTTTAATGTAAGACCCTGAATACATAATACTGAGCAGCCTTTATGCTTTGTTTTGAGCATATTCTTGAGTATATTGACTTGACTTGTAAGACCCTAGTTGATAGTCGGTGGGCATGGCCCACTTGCATAAGAAAGTAAAGCAGGGAAAGACCTACTACTACATCCGGGAGATGGCCCGGGTGCAGGGCAAACCCAAGGTCGTCAACCAGATCTATCTCGGCTCTGTCGAGCGGATCATGGAGATTGCTCTGGGACAGCAGAAGACCGACTTGAGCAGGATCCAGGTCCAGGAATTCGGCTCTTTGTTCCTGGCTCATTTTGTGGATCAACATATCGATCTCGCCCAGATTGTCGATTCGGTCATTCCGCCAAGACCTCGGGAAAAAGGACCGACACTGGGTGAATATTTTTTGTATGCCGCCTTCAACAGAATGATTGAGCCCAGATCAAAGCTGGGACTGCCTGCATGGTACAAGAATCTAGCCGTGCACCAGGTGCGGCCCGTGGACACATCTGCCTTAACCTCGCAGCGCTACTGGGCAAAATGGGACCGGGTCGATCAAGATTCTATTCAAGAAATATCCAAGCTATTCTTCAATAAGATAAATGAGATAGAGCCTATTGATGCCAACTGTTTTCTTTTCGACACAACCAATTATTTCCATTACATGGACAGCAAAACCCCTTCCGAATTATTTGCCCGGGGCAAAAACAAGGAAGGAAAACACTGGCTCCGGCAGATAGGCCTTGCTCTTCTGGTAGCAAGGGATTCACAGATTCCCATTTTCTACCGGGAATATGAAGGCAACTGCCATGACTCCAAACTGTTTAATCGGCTCCTGGATGAGATATTCGCCTCTCTGGAAGCATTGGGCCAGACAAACCCCAAGCTGACCGTGGTTGTGGACAAAGGCATGAACTCAGAGCCCAACATGCAGACCATAGACCAGCAGCAGGGGCTCGAGTTTATCACCACCTACTCCCCGGCCTTTGCCGAGGAATTGATACGCAAGGACATAAAATTCTTCGCCCCGGTGGATACGCCAAAAAACAGGGAACTGGCAGCCAAGGACCAAGAAGACGATCAAATGGTGGCCTGGCGCACAACCGGGCAGTACTGGGGAGGACTGCGCACAGTGGTGGTCACCTACAACCCCAGAACAGCCGCCAAGCAGAGGTACAATTTTGAAAAAAAGCTGCGACGTCTGCAAAACGGCCTTTTCGAGATCCGCTCCAAGGTCAGGGGCGGCAGAAAAAACTGGACCACCAAGCATCAAGTTCTTCACTATTACAAGGAACTCTGCGATTCCCTATACATACCGAAAGACCTCTACGACCTTGACTTCAGGACCTCGAATAATAAGCTCCAGTTGTATTTCCGCAAGAATCACTACCGGATAAACAAACACATAGCCAGGTTTGGAAAGAACATTATCGTGACCTCTCATCACGACTTGTCTACCGATGATATCGTCAAAGCCAGTCTTGACCGGTATCAAGTCGAAAACGCCTTTCGGCAGACAAAGGCCGGAGAGTTCGGCAACTTCCGTCCTATGTGGTCACGCGGGACGCGTGAGACCGACTCCAAGATCCGCTGCCACATATTTTCTTGTATTGTAGCCTTAACCTACCTCCGGTTACTTACACTCTGGCTGAACCGGGCCGGGATAGACTGCACACCGGACAGCGCAATGCAGTCCATGCGCAATCTGTCTAGCTGCCTGTGCTGGCACAGCGGCAAGCGAAAACCGATTCGCATGATCGAGGAGCCGGACCCGGAACAGGCTGCAATTCTGGCTGTCCTTGGCCATCAGGTAGAGAATGGGGTCTTACACGCAGTGCGTCCATAACTAGTTGTCATATTTGTTTTTTGGCGAAATATTAACCCTCCATGGGTGAAAGTCGAGTCGGAGAGCTTCCAGCTCGGAGAGAGGGTAGGCCCCTATGGGCCGGAGGCGGACGTCAGTCTCTCACCTCTTCGCCTCGCTGGATTACACACATCGCGCTTGACGCGAAATGGGTAGTGTGATGGCTGGATTACACATTTTGCGTTTGACCCGTTATGGGTAGTGCGTTTCTTTCTGTCGCTTAAGTCGCTCAGTTCGCTTCAGTTCCTCAATTTCCTCCGACTTTAGATCTCCGACCTCCGACCTCCGACTTCCGACCTCCGACTTCCGATCTCCGCCCTCAGCCCACCGCTCCCTCAAGCCATTCCACAAACTGCCGGCCCAAAATGTCTCGATGAAAGCGCTCCAGGGCCAGACGCTTGCTGTTTTCCCCCATCCTGACCAGCTCATCCCGATTGTCTGCTGCATATTCCAGCGCATCAGCAAACGCAGCTGGATCTTCTGGAGGCACTGCAAACCCGCAGCTGTACTCCTGAATCAAATCTGCCACCCAGCCGGGATAGTTGTTGAGCACCGGCAGGCCGTTGGCCAGATAATCAAAGAATTTGTTCGGAGATGTTCCGTAATAGAAAGCAGGCACATTGGCCAGAATCTGCATCCCGATATCCGTCTCTTGAAAAAGGCCTGCCAGGTCGGACTTTTTTACCAAGCCATGGAATACAACATTGCTGAGTCCTTCTAAGCGAGCCCGGTCTTCAAGGGCCGGTTTCTGCATTCCATCTCCGATGAGCACAATTTTTATGTCCTGGCGCTGTCTTTTTTTCAGCTCCTTTGCTGCGTCAAGGACTGCGTGCAGGCCATTGGCAATACCGTGGGCCCCGGCAAAGACCGCCATCAGATCATTGCCAGCCACGCCCTCTGGACGCCAGGGAGATCCTTCAGCCTGAAAGAGATCGATATCGCATCCATTGGGGATCATGGTGATGCGTTGAGCATCCACTCCGCGTTTTTGGATGCCCTTCACAATCCCGGGCGACAAGCCAATTAATCTGTCCGCTGACCGGTAGCTGCTCCATTCCAGAAAGCTCATCATGGTCAGGATCACAGGATTTGTGATCACCCCCATGGCCCGAGGCAGCTCAGGCCAGAGATCGCGAACCTCGAATACAAAGGGCTTGCGCCTGAGCCAGCGGGCAAAGATCCCGGGTATGCCCGCAGTCAAGGGAGTGGTGGTGGCAAAAACCAGATCATAATCCCTGCGCAGGGCAATTCCAATGGAGCGCAGGGCAAAGCGCAGAAAGGTGAGGGTGCGGCGCAGAAAAGAGTCCCGGTTGGAATAGGGCAGGGCAAGCTCAATCACCTGGATGCCGTCGATCATACCTTCACGCCGGCCAGCCCGGAAAGGGCCGTCAAGCTCTGATTCGCCGCGATCCCCGACTCCGCAAACCATGGTCACTTCATGCCCGTTGGCTATCAGCCTCCGGGCCATCTCATACGACCTTGTTCCCCCGGCCCCCCGGGGGGGTCTTGAAGTACTGATGGAAATACAGAACTCTCATCTAGATGACACTACCTATTTTTGTGGTTATGGTGCATGCCTGGTCAACTTCAACTTCAAGTACGGGCAAAGGCCTGCAATGCAGGTAATAGCGGGATTCCCAGCCCTGACTAAGCTCAAAGCGCTTGACCGGAATGCTCGCCTGCACTGTCAATTTAAAGTGTGATCCAAGAACCGATGTGTCCTTTATTTGCCAGCTGTCCGGAACAAGACGCCACCTCAGGACAGCCTTATTCTGCATCCTGCTAATAGTGTCCACAACTAGGCAGCCATCACTGGATAATGTAATTTTCCTATAGTGTCTGCTGCCCAGGTAATCCTGATAGCCGGCAGCAACAAAATGCTCATCACCGACTGTGCTCACATGCTCTATTTTATCTGTCTGCAGCCAGGCGCCCTTAAGAAACCGACTGATCCCGGGCATCTGGTCCCTGGCATCAAACTCTATGGTGTTATGCGCAGCAGTACTCGAGAAATACTCCTGCCACGCTTTTTCTGCATTGTAGCTGTAGGATCCTGCATCGCGCAGCACGTTTGTTGATCCATGCCACAGATCCAGGTGCAGGGCATCGCAATGGCTGGGGCGGAAACGATATCTCGGATATTTGAAAAGGACCATCCAGGGACCGCGGCGCAGAACACAGTATCCGCCATGATCAAATTGGGTTGAACCTGGCTGTTGGGCCACATATTCATTTTCCTTTACATCCAGCCACGAAAGATGCAGCGCATGCCAGCCGTCTTGCCCATAGGCCCGGCCACCAGCAAACAGGGCCATAGCCAGCTCCACACTGGGCCGAAAGTCCCGGAAGTCTGCATCCGTCAGAGGCAAAAGCCTGGCCCCGTCATTTGATCCCAGGTTGGGCGCATCACCGCTTTCCGGCTCCACCAGGGCATAAAGCCACAAGGCGGCCGCTTTGGCCCGCTCGTAAAATAGGGCGGAAAACCCTTCAAGACCCTTTGCACGCCGCCAGATTTCCGCCATGCACAAGGTGTCCAGCATCAACCGGTGATAATTCACAGAATACTGGCTAAAGCTCCCGTCCGGTTCGATCAAGCGCCTGGCCCTGTTTTCCAAGCATTTGCGCCCCATCCTCTCCCAGCGCTTTCCCTGTTTGATTCCGTGCAGGGCACACCAGTTCCCGCCCATAAAAAGGGCAGCCGCCTCTGAAGTCCCGTGGTTGTTGTCCTGGGCCAGGGCATAGGACAGGGTGGGATAGATTCGGGCCAGGTGGGCCTCTACCAAGTGGATAAGATCCTTTTCTGCCGAGGTGTCCTGTCCTAATATGAGCGCGGCTATGGCCAGATGCATCACCCGGATGGATGCCTCCTGCCCGCACTTCCAGTTCGGACCCAGATATACGGGATTAGCCCTGCACCAGCCCGCAAGCCAGGAATTTAGGCGCTTAAGGGAGTCATGATCACCTGTCCTGGCCCGCTGGGCAAAGGCCAATACCCAGTCAAACCGAGAGGCCTCCCAGATGGCCTTTATATCGCCCACTGCGGGATCAAAATCCGCCAGTTTCCACCAGGGTCTGTCCGGATGGGGAATGCGCGTGCCGGTAAAAGGATTGGCATGCCACTCAGGCGGGCCGTTTTCCAGCGGGCTCTTATACCAGCCAAAAAAAAGCGCCGCATCCTGCCAGGCGCTTTGGGGCTTGAGCGAGGCATCTGGTTTGGGCACCTGTCTGAAAAACCGCGTCCCCTGAAGGGATCTCTTGACTCGCAGAACTGGATGCAGACCAGTACGCAGCCCGATCCTATATATCCCCACCCGCAGGATGTTCTTTAGGCCCAATCGCAGATATGTCCGCAGCTTGAGTATCAAATTATTCCGGAAGGAAGAAGGGATCATTATTACTCAGTTGTCAGGAGCGAAGGCTAAGACGGTCATGCCTGTTCAAGAATCTTCTGGTATTCTACTTTACTTAAGCGAAACCCTTGGGCCAGCAGTTCATCCAGGGCTTCTTTAAAATCTGCTGGCTGCCCCTGATAATAACGAAGCAGAAAACCAATGGTACCTGTAAAATGGATCCCGACTGATCCGGCGATATTCCGGCCATCATTATCGTCCAACAATACCAGGTCTGCATTTATTTCTTTGGCTAAGGCAATCGCTTCGGCTTCACCGGCATCAAGAGATATACTCAAAAAAGTAACCAGATCTTTGTTTTTTACCTGATGATGGATGATCCACTGGGCATTTTCAACTTCCGGCCCACCGGCACGCCCCCTGCCCGCACTCACCACTTCTTCATATACCGCAGACGGTATGATGACTTCACTGAACAAATCCCGCAGCAAGTGAAAGCGTCTGATTCGGGAAAGGGCTATCAGGGGGGTTGCGTTGGAAACGACTCTTAATTTCACGCCAGGATCCTGTTCAGGGTATCCAGATCTTCTTTTGCATCCCTGGCGGTGTAATGAAGGTCAACGCCTCTTTCATTGAGAAGCTGTATCATTTCCCATTTATTTTCAAGTCCGGCAAGTTCTTTTGCTTTGCCTAAAGAGAGTCTGCCTTCTCTGTAAAGTGAAACCGCCACTGTGCTACGAAAAAAAGCCGGCCATTGGTCTTCTGGTATTTTAAGTGACCTGAAAGCAGACTCAGGTATGTCTATAGTTAACAACGACATGGGCATAGCCCTCCTATAATCATATTTTTCAACCAGCATCAGCCAGTTCCTGGTCAAGGCTATCAGGCGTAATCTGCAAGGGAGAGACTTGAGATTGGGACAAGGCATCAATAAACTGGGCTCTTGAGAGGCCAGCTATTTCAGCGCCCTTATTTTGCGAAATTCTGCCTAGCTCATACCACTTGACTGCGGCGGCAATGAGCATTTGTCTGCTGAATTCCTGCGGATCAGCCTGGATTGCTGAAAAAACGGATTCGGGAAATTCCATGGTTAGTGTCGGCACAAGATACCTCCTGATTCTCTCATTTCACATAAGGCTCAACAAAAGAACTTTCTATCCAGCCCAAGTTTGAAAAACATCCTGAAAGAAATCTATGCTTCAGCCCAGGCATGGTCAAGGGCATTTCATAATGATCAGAACCTTCCCGATCGGTCCAGGGCAACAACAGCCAGGATAGAGGGATTGCCGCTGTTGGGAGTGAGCATGAGATGGCCATCGCCAAAAAGTTCTTTTCTTCCCCTTAGCGTCTTTGCGCCTCGCTGGATTACACACTTTGGGTCAAACGCAAAATGGGTAGTGCAGAATTGTGCTTTTCTCGCTCTCGTCGCCTCATTCGCTCAAGTCTCTCCTTCCCTCAGTCTCTCCGACCTCCCTCCGGGGCGTAGGCCGCTATGGGCCAGAGGCCGATCTCCGACCTCCGATCTCCGATCTCCGTCTTCCATCTTTTCTTACCGATCTCCGATTTCTGACATCCGACTTCCGTCTCTCCCTCTCCCTTGCCCCTTGGCCCTTGCCCCTTGGCCCTAAGTTCCCAAAATCTTCATCATCTGCTGATTGATAATCCGGACATCAAATCTCTCTTCAGCCATTCGCCGGCTTTCTCGGCCCATTTTCTCCGCCAGCTCCGGTTCTTGAATAAAACACTCCATGGCCCTGGCCAGGCTATTTGGATCCTTGACCGGCACCAGAAATCCGTTCTTCCCCTGCCTAATTCTGCATCGGCTCTCTTCCTCATTCCCTTCACCGACGTCCGACCTCCGACGTCCGATCTCCGACTTCCGACTTCCGACGTCCGACATCCGGCCTCCGACATCCGACCTCCGACCTCCGAAATCCACAGTCTCCCGGCAGCCAACGTTATCAGTGGTAATAATGGGTCGCCCAATGGCCATAGCTTCTATAATCGTCCTGGGCAGTCCTTCTCCATAGTATGAGGCCAATACATAGACATGACAGCCAGCAATATAGGGCCGGACGTCGTCTGTCACACCCAGATATTCCACCACCCCCTGCTCTTCCCATTCTTTGATCTCTGATAACGAAATCCCGTCCGAGGATGGATCTTCGCCTCCCAGGATCTGAAATCTGGCCTGGGGATACTTGTCCTTGACCTGCTTTGCGGCCTGGAAAAACTCCCGAAAGCCCTTTTCCCCCAGCAGGCGGCCGATGCTTAAGAAGACCGGAGCAGATAAGGGCAGGGATGTTTGACTATATTTTTCTAAATCTATACCTATTCCGTCGACTATCATGCTTTTGGATTCATCAATAATGTGCCTAGAAAGAAAGACTTTTAGGTTGTCTGGATTAAGAAAAATAACTTTTTGGGCTTTTTTCAATGAAGTTTTATACAGAAATGATACGATGTTATTAAGAAGTTTTCTCTTCCAAGAGGCTTCTTGAAAAGCATAGCCCAATCCTTCGATCATTGCATAGAATCTCGTATCCTTTCTGCCAGATAGGGCCAGCCCGCCCCAGATCACCGGCTTGATGGTGTATGCCAGCACAATATCCGGTCTAAGCTCTGCAAAGGCCCTGCGCAAAGAGAGCATGGTCCGCATATCCTGCACAGGGCTCAGCCCCCGCCTGTTGACCGGATAGGAGCGAAACTCAGCCCCCAACTCCTGGATACCTTGCACAATCTCGGCCTCAGCCGGGGCGGACATGGCCGTGACCCGATGTCCGGTATGGACAAGGCTTTTGATAAGATCGCCGCGGAAATTGATCAGCGATTTTGGCTTGGCTCCGAGGATTACGATGTGGGACACGGTGAGGGTCCTTTATTTTTAAATCAAGTCATGCATGGGTGTGGCGGGCGTGATATATTTTTGTCTCTCGCCAGTTCGCAGATTCGCTTGAAGCGCATCAAGTGCTCTCAATATTGGAGGGTTTGGTGCATGAGGCATGGAATGTAAATGAACTTCCGGTGATCTGTTTGTGTCTTTTGAAAACCTTTTTTCTCTAAAGCCTTTTCCACTTCCTTGCGGTCTGTAGGCCTCATGCAGACGTTTCCTCCTGTATCAGCTCTTCTAAACGACGCTTAAGATGCAAAGCGTCATCACTTAAATCCTGTACATCACTTTTGCCGTATTCATCCCAAAGCCAAAAAATATCCTCCACCAGCTCTTCCCAGAGCTCTTCCCTGGTTGGACTTCCAAGGACAATGTTCAGTTCCGGCCACTCCAGAAAAAACTCCTGAGCCTCCTGATCAAAGTCAATTCCCAGCTCAAGTTCTTGTGTCAGCAAAAGGCATCTTCCATCCATGTGCAAGCTTGAAAATTCCAGTGGGCTCATATCCACGCTATCAATTTCTACTACATCTGCGATTTTGGCAGGCATACCCCGTTCGTCAAGTTGTACTTGCCCATAAACCTGGACGAGCTGACGTAAGCTGGAGACGATGAAGTCTTCCAGCTCAGGATCATAAATGCAATGAACAACCCGCTGAGCAGGCTGATAATAAATACCGAGCTTATTTTCATCCAAATGAAGCTGCACGAGCTCTCCAGTCAATGCCCGGTATTCTGTCATGGGTTGGACAAGATATTTATGTATCGCAGTTTGAAAACCAGGTTTCAAAGGATAGAAAGGGTTATCAGGGATACCTACCCCCAAGCTCCAGTTCTCACCTCTTTTGGGGCAATATTCAGCTACAGAACGTAAGACCTTCCGCCGATAAACACTGTCAGGCAAAAGCGCCTGCAGCTGCCCCCAATCTCGGTCTTGGCTCAGGATACGGGTGAGGTCGAGATAGGTATCCTTCACATGGCCCCCGAGATCCTCAATACCACCCAAAGATACCGGGGGTGCAATTTCAGCGGTCAGCTCATAGCTCCCTTTCTGCTCCACAACTCGATACAGCCTGCAAGCCTTCTGCACATCTCTGGGCACTCGAATTCGCTGCCGATAATCATACTGAATTCCGGCCAATGCCAAATAATGCATTGTCTGTTGGATGCCATGCAGTATGCGGCCCAAGAGAGTGAAAGAGATCCTGCCCTCTTTGACAGCAGGGCCTTCAAGCTTGATTTGAAGCTGGCGATCATTCATATGAAGTTATGTATCGTATTTTGATTTGACGTGCAATAACCGCTTCGAAAATACATTTTCCATTTCCGTATCATTCCCCTGTTCCGTGGGCCAGTTCTTTGTTCTTTTACGTCAAAAGCCACCGTGGACAGACCGCTTGCAGCTGCCTCCAGAATCACCCGCGGCAGGCCTTCTCTATAATGACTCAATTGCAAAAAGTTGAAGACTGGGGTTAAACGCACAAATTAAATTTACAAATATTTGATTTCACTTCAAACTTTCAACTTAAAACTTAACACTGCCTGCAAAAACATTTTTTTTGCAGGCGCATCTATTATAGGAGGAGAAAACCCGCCACGGTTGAAAACAACCGGCTCCAGATGCACCCCCATCTCGCACAATGATCTACTCTCTGCATCATCAGCGGTGGCCAAAACCACCTCCCAGCCAGAGGACAGGAAATGTCGGATAAGCAGAGTACGGGAGCTGGTCAGGGCGTAGCCGCGATTGGCTGTGAAGATAATTACAGGCTCAGCAGGCATAGATCGCGACATCAAATTCAGCCCACATACATTCCAGTGTCCGGGCACTTTTCAATTACTGCGGTATAGGATTTCATATTTTTTCTTCTTGAAGGCTATATGTCCAACAAGCTTTCTTACCCAAAACACGCTTTGCGTAAAATGGGTAATTTTGGGGCTGGATTACACATTTTGGGTCAAGCGCAAAGTGTGAGGCTGACCGACAGTACAGAGCTTCAGTCGTATTTTTAGGTTTTGATAAGCAACGGTGACAGGATATTGTTAAGTCTGCTCAAGCAGCACGCTCTCCAGCCCCAACCTCACGGCGGTCTAAACGTCTTCTGTATGGACATTATTTTCGATAAATTTCCCTACGGTGACCAATATCAATGACCAAAACCAGCAAACTATCATCCTGCACTTCATATATCACGCGACAAGATCCAACTCGAATTCGCCAAGCTGGCCTGCCGGAAAGTTTTTTGCATCCAGGTGGCCGGGGATTCTCTGCTAATTTTCGGATTGCTTCAATGATACGCGACTGCTCCTTGCGCTCAATCTTTGAGAGTTTTTTCTGGGCAGAGCGCAGGATCTCAATCGTATATGTCACTCTTTGTCATCCCCCTGGATCTGCCGTACTGCCTCTTCAAACAGTACCGTTTCCTGGGATTCGTCCTTGGCTGCATCGTAAGCTCGAATATCTTCAAGTTCCTCAAGTGCTTCTAAAACCTGATTCCACTCTTCTATACTTAACATGACAGCCTTGGTGCTATGCTCGTTATCAACCACATATTGCGGGTTTAAGATGACGCCCATGGTTTTTTCCTCCACCAAAATCTGTTAAGATATAAGAGAGACAAGTTATTTATACGGTTACTGAAAGTCAATTTTTTTGCTGCTGATTTCTTTTATCAGCGTACATCTGTTTGCCCCGCCTGTCACGCCAATGGCTTTATTTCGCTGGGGCTGTTGGATCTCTTCTTTTGATTTATGAGGGGCATAATACGAGCCAAAGCCTCATCACTCATAGCAGTGCGGTCTTTTCTGATAGGGATGCTTTTGCATTAGCTCCTGCATATAATCCAGCTTCGGACCCCACACAGTCAGGCGCTTTTCCTTGGAGAGCAGGCGGTGGATCCGGTTCCATACAAAAAGAGAGCCATAAAAGGGCAGATCAGAGGCAGGCACAAAGCGTGCTTTGCGGGCCAGGTAGGGGATGTCCAGTTTCGCCTTCCATCGTTTGATAGCCGAACCAACCGCATCCAATCCGTCCCGGTGGATAAATATATACTTGGCATCCGGCACCACCTGGTCCACAAACCCCACCCGCAAAGAATTGGCGCAGGTCTTTTCCACCACAGTCTGTGCCTTGTACTTCCTGGCCACCCAGTCAAACTGTTTCCGGATATAGCCTCTTACCCCCGGCCTGGCCATATCCGGCCTGAATTCATCCGAAGGATAGCGCACATTGCCATGCCGCCAGATATAGTTGATCTCATCGCACGGCCAGGTTTTCACCGCGGGCAAAGAAGTCAGCACATCGCGCAGCATGTTTGTGCCGGAGCGGGGAGCGCCAATGATGATCACTGGGGTGTATTGCATTTCTTCCCTTTTAGAGTCAAAAGGAGATGATGAATTACACACTTTGCGTTTGACGCGAAATGGGTAATGCGTCTTTTTTTCTTGCCCTGCCTGATCTTGGTTACTCGGTCTTTGGGGTGCGATAGTGCCGGATGATTTACACATATTGCGCTTGACCCCGGTGAAATAAATAGAGATTTCACTGGGCACGCGCGAGATGGGTAGTACGTTTTTTTGTGGTATTCCAAGTGGTTCGTGGGCCACGGTCTTTCTTTTGGTATCTCAAATCTCAACCCCAACTTCCCGGTATATATCTAAGTAACGCTCTTTGACCGCCCGGATATCAAACTCCTTTTCCACCATTTTCCGAGCAGCCAGGCCCATGTGCAGTCGTTTTTGGGAATCTTCGATGAGTTCCTGAACCTTTTGGGTCAAGGCCTCGATATCCGGGTAGGAAACAAGATATCCAGTTTCACCGTCCCGGACCGCATCCCGGACCCCGGGCACGTCAAAAGCCACCGTGGGCAGACCGCTTGCAGCTGCCTCCAGAATCACCCGCGGCAGGCCTTCTCTGTAGGAGGGGAAAAGGAGCAGATCGGCCTTGGCCAGCAGGGGCCTGACATCAGTAAGCCTCCCCAGGTACTCCACACTTTTTTGTTCCCGTACCCATTTTGCAGTCACTGCATCCGGATGCACAGGATCTTCCTCTCCAGCCAATAAAAACTGTGCCCCAGGCCATTTGGCCTGAATCCGTTTGGCCACCTCCACAAACTCGGGAATGCCTTTTTGGCCCAAGAGCCGTCCCAGCATGACCACAACCGGAGACGAACCATCCCGCTCGTCCCGATCAGCCACGGCGAACCGCTCCACATCCACCCCGGAACCAGGGATAAGCCTGGCCCTGTCTTCGTCTACCCAGCCCCTTTGCACAAACAACGCCCGATCGTCTCGATTTTGAAAAATAATGGCATTAGTGCGCGAACGAGCCAATCCGTACCCCATGCCAGCCAGGCGGGATGTCAACCCTCCGGTAATAAACGCATGCCCCAGACCGGTGATGGCATTGACCACCCGCACTGATTTCCCCAAGGCCCGCCTAGCGGCCAAAGGCCCCAAAATAACCGGCTTGGCATGGAAATGCTGAACAAGGGCAGGACGCCATTTTGTATAGATGGCAAGCAAACGGCGGTAGGCTTTGATATCAGTCACAGGGGAAAACCCGCCCCGGTTAAAAACAATCGGCTCCAGATGCGCACCCATCTCACACAGGGATCTGCTCTCAGCATCATCAGCAGTAGCCAGAACCACCTCCCAGCCTGAGGACAAAAAATCCTGAATCAGCAAAGTGCGGGAGCTGGTCAGTGCATAGCCGCGGTTGGCGGAGAATACTGCTGTCAGTGACCGCGGTAATAGGGCCAGTCCATGATCACGCTAATAGGGCCAGTTTATGTGCACTTAATGGAGCCACCTGATGATCACCTTAATCGGGCCACCTCATGATCGGCCTAATGAGGCCAGCTCATGATCACCGTAATGGAGCCACTCAGGTGATTAAGTAGCTTCCTTGCCATTTTGAAGGTTTCGAACCTCCCTCATTAAGGATATCTCCCTGGAAAGACAACACTTCCAAGGAGGTACAATGTCAAACAGGAGGTTCGAAATGTATC
>NZ_JIAK01000028.1 GCF_000620765.1 Desulfovermiculus halophilus DSM 18834 | reverse complement strand
AGCCTTACTCCTTTAGACTTGGACTTCGGCCCTCCGCAGAAGAAACACCCCCCTTGGATTCCCCCCTCAAGGGGGGACTTGGTTCGCAAATTCCGGGCACAATTCGGAAAATCCAGCTTTACCACAATCTGCGAATCCAGATACTCCGACTTCAGCAGTCGCCCGGGTTCCCAAATCCAGGCTACAGCTGATCTCCCACCTCGTCCCCCCTTGAGGGGGGTTGGGGGGTGTTGCTTTCTAACTGCCCCTTGCTCCTTGAGCCTTGGACTTCTGCCCTCCGCAAAAAAACACCCCCTTGGATTCCCCCTCGAGGGGGGCAGGACCCGTAGGATCCGGGCTTGGTTCGGAAAAAAACAGCTACTTCCACAGTCTGCTTTCCAAATCCGCCGTCCTGCATAAATCCGAGATCCACAGAAACAGGCCCCTGTTTGATCATCTGTTTTAACGCTTAACACCGCTACCTGCCCATATGCGCCTGATCTCTCGCATATATTCCCACCTTTACCTTTCTTTCTAAGTACCAACATACTGACAAATCAGACTTTTTTCATTTTTCTCAATCTTGGCACTTCTATTGCTCATACACAAGAGTCATCGGCCTTAGGTGAGCAATGCCATCTCCTTGTGCATGACCTGACGCGCCTCCTTACATAAGGATGCATTGCTCACCTTTTTTAAATGCACATGCTCTAATGGGTGGGAAATGTTCTTTACATTTCCCACCCATTAGTAGTCCCGCCTATGGCGGGACTCGCGTATAAAGCAAGCGGGAATTTATTTCCCGCGCAGCTGAGTGCAGCGCGCAAAAAGTAAACAACTTTTTGCGCTCATTAATATGACCGTTTCGTATCCACATTCAAACTGTTAACAGAGCAAGGAGGAAGGGATGAGCATCAAACAGTTGACTGGAGGAATCTGCATCTGGCTTTTCTTGGTCCTCATTTCCGGAACAGCTTGGGCTCAAGACATGCCAGATATATCCACATACGGGTCCTTCAAGGCGGTGATGAGCTTTGTGGACAACTACGGATTTGAGGAAGGCGAAGGCGATGAGCAGATGATCAACCAGGAGTTGCGGCAGTACTTTGAATACGCGGCAAATGAGAATCTCTCGGCCACGGTCGCCTACGAGATCTCCAGCGGCTGGGGCTGGGAAGGAGAAAGCGGTTTCGGCAACGACGAGGCAGGTGTGATAGAGGTCAAGCGGGCCCAGCTTGACTTTGCCTGGCCGAACACTGATGTGACCTTCAACGTGGGTCTGTCCGGATGGGTGGCTCCCGGAGGTCCGTTCGGCACTCCGGTTCTGGCCGGAGATATGCCCGGGGCGTTCATGAACGTGCCGGTCACCGACCGGGTCAGCCTGACCGCCGGATATATCCGAGCCAGCGATCAAAGCCGGATCCACGACGTTGATGATGACGACCTCAGCGGAGACCAGCTCGATGCATCCCTGCTGTCCCTGCCCATCAGCATGGACGGCTGGAATGTCGAACCCTACTTTATCTACTCCTGGATCGGAGAAAACAGCGAGCCCGGCCTGGATATCAACGATTTCCAAAACTGGGGCATGGGCCTGGGCACATTCGCCACCCAGCTGAGCAACGACCTCGACACAAGCACATGGAATACACACTCTGATGAAGCAGAGGCCTATTGGGTCGGCCTGCCTTTCGGCATCGACCTCTTTGATCCACTGACCATCAAAGGTCAGTTCATTTACGGCCAGGTTGACGGTGACACCAGTGCGATGGACCGGGACGGGTACTACTTCGACATCGGCGTCGACTACGCCATGGATATGTTCACTCCGTCCGTATACTTCCTCTATTCCTCAGGTGAAGACGACGATATTTCCGACGGGAGCGAGACCTTTCCCACTCTGTACAGCGATGGATACGTCTATCCGCCCTCTGGAGTGGCCATCGGCTTCAATACCCAGTTCGGGATGCGGGACGGAGACTACTCCATGGCCCAGTACATCCCGCACGCGATCTGGACTCTGGGCTTCGCCCTCAAGGACATCCAGTTCATGGACAGGCTGGAGCACACTCTGGCCTTTGCCTACTCCCAGGGCACTCACGACGATGAGGTCTTTACAGATGCTATGACCTCTGACGAACTGGGCGTTTTCAAAGACGGACGCTTTCAGGAGTTCACGGACGAAGACAGCGTCTACGAGATCACCCTGCACAACACATACAATATTTATGAAAACCTCCAGGCTGTGCTGGAGTTCGGATACGCCTCCCTGGACATGGAGGAAGACGTTTGGGGCAATGATTACCGGGACGAGGATGTCCTGGTCTCCAGCTTCGGTCTGTCCTACTCGTTCTAGATTGCTTTTTTGTCTGGGACGTCGAAGATAAGAGAAAAAAGCCGGGACTGTTCGGTCCCGGCTTTTTTGTGGTCTGGATTGGTCTGAGACAGGATGGTTCTGCAAGACCCCAGGCCATTAGACCGAAGATGAAGAAGAACAGAAACACCCCCCTTGGATTCCCCCCTCAAGGGGGGACTTGGCTCGCAGATTCCTGGCGCAATTCGAAAAATCCAGCTTTGCCACAATCTGCGAATCCAGATGCGCCGACTTCAGGAATCGCCCGGGCTTACAGATCCAGGCTACAGCTGATCTCCCACCCCGTCCCCCCTCGAGGGGGGTTGGGGGGTGTTGCTTTCTGGTTTTTTCTGTCTTCTGACGTCTGATCTCTGACTTCTGTCCTGAAGGAGGTTGGGGGGTGTTGTGTTGCTTTCTTCTTTCTGTCTTCTGTCCTCTGTCCTCTGTGCGGTGTACGACACCCCCTCTTGAGACCCAAAAAAAGCCGGAGGCGAAACGCCTCCGGCTTTTGCAACCCTCTCCCTTCTACCCGGCATCAGTTCTGCTCTTTCTGCCCGGGCTGAAGATAGAACCCTTCTGTTGCAACATCTCCTCCCTGAACGTTCAGTTCGTAGGCATAGACTACTGTTTTGCGTTCACTGAATCCAGTCAGTCCCGGATGGGTGGCGATGCAGACATACAGCTCGGTTCCGCCGTCATTATTCATATCCGCTATCCCGTAGTCCACCACCGTGCCGTTGATGGGCCTGGTGGTCCACTGCGGAGACAAGCCCACCCCGTCCCAGAACAGGCTGTGGATCTCACCCTTGGGAAAGTACCGGTAGCGGGAGAAGAACTGGGCGGCCATGGAGATATTCCGGTTGGCCAGGACCTCGAACTCATCGTTTTGATCCAGATTGCAGGGCACCAGCCTGGACGGGATGTAATAAAACCTGGTCGGATCTTCTGTATCCTGCCCCAACCCAGGAAAGGAGGTGTCCTTAGGAATTCCCTGGGCGGACGCTGCATAGGTCTTGCTCGTTATATACTCTATGTTGTTTTTATGATTAAATACCGCCAAACGGTCGTTCTCAGTGACCATGACGATCTTATGCCTGTCTTTAAAGGGCAGGTATGTGAAATTGAACACATTGGTCCGGCTGGGCAGGTCCACCTTGCGCTGCAGGGTCAGCTTCCCGTCCATGCGCAGCACTTCCTGTACCGGGGGATCAAAAAGCTTTGATTTCCCTTTGCGCTGCCCGATGAGAACCGGCCTGTACCCCGGCGGCTGCCGGACGACGTTCATGAAGAAGTTGATATCCTTCTCAACTACTTCAAATTTTCCGTCCTTGAAATTCAGGACAAAGGACTCAACCCGCTCGCCCTGCATAGCGGAAACCACGATCTCCAGATATCCGTCCCGGTTTAAGTCCACACTGTTCAGGTTCAGGCACTCCAGCCGCCTCGGGGCCTCGTAGACAGCAAGCTGGGAAAGCTTGTTCCCCTCGATGGTGTAGGCCCGTACTCCATTGTCGGTGAGCAGGAATACCTCATTGTCTCCGTCCCCGTCCCCATCCCCGACGATCATGTTGGTTGCAGTCACGGAAAGGGACTGACTGCGCCACCTGCCCTTCGAGCCCTGGTAACCGGTATACTCGAACTGGGGATTGAGCTGCTCGCCCTCTGCGGGCTGCTTCTGATACACGAAGTTCTCGTTGACCTTTGGGGTAGCGTTCTCAGCGCTTTGGCCCGCGGACCCTGCCTCGCCCGTCTCCTGCCCGGCGCTCTCTTTTTCCTGGGGAAAGATGGTGTCCCTGATATCTCCGGCCACGTCTTCCAGGGCCGGGATAAGCTTATCCAGGGCCGCGGTGCGGGAAAAGTCCTTTTCACCCTGTGCTCCAGCCAGATGCACGCTTACGTTGGCTTCCTGGCCCACAATGGTGGTCTCTCCCCAGACCAGGTGATCCACTCCCAGCTCCTGCATCATCTCTTCGGCCTGGCCGGTTGAGCCTACCGGCTGCATTCCGCCTTCCCGCTTGGGCATCAAGCGGCCCTCCCAGGTCAAACGGGATGTGAGCATGGACTGGATGCCCTTTTGCAAATACTGATACTTATCCGGGCCGTGGACCTGAAAAGGGGCCACGGCAAATTGCTGAGCCTGCTGGGCCCAGAGCATGCCGGGAACGGCCAGGCATGCCATCAGGCACAGGGCTCCCGCGTATTTCTTCAACATTTCTCCTCCGCACGTTCCGCATTTTGGCTCATATACCGCCGCAAAATCAGTCCCACTTTTCTCTTATTTGTCTTTGCTTTGTCAACATGCCCGGGCTATGGGCGGATTGACCGGGGAGGCCTTTTTTCGTAGGTTCTATTCGATTATTGATTTGGTTTGGGACGATTCCTGGATGCCGCGACAGAAGAAACACCCCCCAACCCCCTCAAGGGGGGACGGGGTGGGAGTACAGTTGCTGCTTGAGAATCTGGGAGCCCGGGAAATCCATGGAGTTGGAACCGCTTTTCCCTGATTCAAAACCAGCTGAACTCTTTGAACCTACCCGGGATCGGCGGCTCACGTCCCCCCTTGAGGGGGGAATCCAAGGGGGGTGTCTCTTTTTCGTTTTGAGCAGTCATCCAGCAGCCAAGCCGTTGTCATAAACTAGCGTTAACAATATGTCCAAAAGGCACATCATTCCCTATAATCCAAATCTCATTGCCAGAGCCCGTGAACTGAGGAAGTCTGGAACAAAGGCAGAGGCTCTGCTGTGGAAAAAACTGCAAAACAGACAAGTGTGCGGCTACAAATTTCTCCGGCAAAGACCAATTGATGAGTATATCGTAGATTTCTATTGCCCAGATCTGGCACTAATTATCGAGATTGATGGTATCACCCACGAAAACAAAATTGCATATGATCGCTATCGACAAGAAAGGCTTGAGAATCTTGGTCTGCATTTTCTTCGTTTTTGGGATGACGATGTCATAGGCAACCCTGAGGGGGTTGTGCAGTATATTGAGAACTGGATCAAACAAATGCAGCAAAAAGAATAAAAAATCAGAGAAGAAACACCCCCCAACCCCCCTCAAGGGGGGACGGGGTGAGAGTACAGTTGCTGCTTGAGAATCTGGGAGCCCAGGAAATCCATGGCCAACTTCCCGACCCCCCCCTCAAGGGGGGACGGGGTGAGAGTACAGTTGCTGCTTGAGAATCTGGGAGCCCAGGAAATCCATAGATTTGGAACCGCTTTTCCCTGATTCAAAACCAGCTGAACTCTTTGAACCATACCCGGGATCGGCGGCTCACGTCCCCCCTTGAGGGGGGAATCCAGGGGGGGTGTTCTCCAACGGAGGGCCGTGGGGCAAGACTCAAAGATCACGGCAAATCCGAAAGCAACACCTCCGACCCCCCTCAAGGGGGGACGGGGTGGGAGTACGGTTACGGCTTGAGTAGCAAGGAACCTGGTAATCCACGAATAATGTGTCTGAACAAAGCGAAGGAACTTCCATGCCGAACAAAAAGACCCTGTTTTTCGTGCTCACCGCCATTCTCTGCCTGACGGTTTTCCCTGTGCAGGCGGCTGCCAACAACCAAGCCCCCAGAATAACCAAGGATAAGCTATGCTCAATGCTCGGGGCCCCGGACCTGGTGGTCATCGATGTCCGGACCAGGCGGCAGTGGGAGCAAAGCGAAACAAAGATCCCGGGGGCTGTCCACGAGCCGCCCTTTGAGTCCAAACAATGGGGAAGCAAATACGACCCGGACGCGACCGTGGTCACCTATTGAGCCTGACCGAGCGAAAGCTCCAGCGCCCGGGCGGTGCAGCAACTACAAAAGATGGGTTTTTCCAAGGCCTTTGCCCTCAAGGGCGGGTTTGCCGAATGGACCAAGGCCGGCCTTCCGGTGCAGAACAAAGAGGCTGCCCGGGAATCCTGCGTGCAATGCCATCAGGGAGTGACCCCGGATGTGGTCCGGGAATGGAAGCAAAGCGCGCACAGCGATCCGGCCAATGCCGTGTCCTGCTCCGTATGCCACGGCACTGAGCACAGCTCCATGCAGGACATCTCCAAGTCCCGTCCGGTTCCGGCCAAGGTCTGCCGGACCTGCCACGAAAAGCAGTACGTGCAGTTCAGCCGGAGCAAGCACGCCCAGGCCTGGGATATCATGCGGGCCTGGCCCGGGTTTCACCACGCCTCCCAGGATCCGGACTCGGACCGGGACTGCGCCCTCTGCCACAGCGTGGGCTTCAAACCGGACAAGGAAATCGCCCGCCTCCGGGACAAAGACTCCCCCACCGGGGCCTCGGCCTGCGGCAACTGCCATGCGGATCACGCCTATTCCCTGCAGGAAGCGGCCAGGCCCGAGGCCTGTGCCCCCTGCCACCAGGGACAAGCCACCCCGCAGATGGAGGCCTTTTCCGGCTCAACCCACGGCCGTCTGTTTTCCGGCACTGACGCCGACAACGGACAGGACAGAGAAAATATTCCCACCTGTCAGACCTGCCACTTTCCGGACCGGCTGCACAGCTCGAAAACCACCCTCGGATCCCTGGGCCTGGGTCTGCCTCTGCCCGAGGACTCCAAGTGGGCCGCGGCCAGGAAGACCATCCTGCGGGGCCTGGGATTGATCGGGCTCAAGGGGCAAAGCGGGGACAGGTCTTCTCTGCTCGCCCAATACAAGCTCATGCCCCTTAGCAAGGCCCGCCGGGAGTTCCGCCGGGGCCGGATGCAGGGCATCTGCATCCAGTGCCACGAAGCTGATACGGTCCATGCAGAGTTCGAGGGTATGGACACCACCCTGCGCCGGGCCGACCTCCTTATGGCCCGGGCCATGAACATCCTGACCCGCATGGGCCAGAACAGGGGGCTGGGCAGGGCTGCGGATGCTGGATACAGCCCGGATATCGGACGGTTCGACCCTGAGTTTCATCCGGTGGAGCAAACCGTCTACCGTATGTTCCACATCCTGCGCAAAAAGGCCGTGCAAGGGGCGGCGCACGGCAACCGGGACATGGCCAGGGAAGGGCTGAACGAGATGCAGAAGGCGGTGGACAGGCTCAAGGCGATGGAAGACGGCGGGTGATATCAAAGTTGGGGATGCAGAAGCAGGCTCTGGTGAGAAAGACGGGTCTTCGACGTAGCCTGTGGATTTTTGGAGTTTGCCATCTCTTATGTAGGCAATTCCACTTTCTGTGTCGAAGAGCCAGAAAGACTTGTCATGTTCCTTACGAATCCGATGCAGACATTTGTCGTGCAAAAGACACGAATGCGTGCATATCCGTTTTTACCGATTCAAATGTATCCCGCAACCCTGAGACCAAGGCTTCAACCCGTTCCGGCTGAAGATTAAAGCTATAGACATTGCGCAATACATGACGAAAACGCAGATATTCGTCCAAACTGGACACAGTGGCTTTGGAAAAAACTGCCGGTCTTACATCAGGGATTTCCAAATGCATCTGCTGCAACAATTCTCGATGCCAATCCCTTCCTTGAGGCGTGCTTTCCTCCAAGCGGGAAGCAATGAAACACATGATCCTTTCCAGCCCGCTATACCAGTCATGGAGGCTCAAGGCTGCTGAGTCTATGTAGAAATCTTGGTCTGCTGGATTCTGTTTGGCAGCGGCCAGAGCCCGTTCGGCCCTGGCCCAAACTGTTTCCAGTTCTTCCAGTTCTTGCAGGATTCGACTGCTGACCAAGACGTACCGGCTGATCATATGTCCTGCCCATGCCTTTGTATAGTATCCAACAGAGATGGTCTCACAGCAGCCACATCCACAAGATTGATCTCAATATCAGAATCCAGGGCAGCCACATCATTCATGGCCTGCAAAAAATTTTGAGCTGTCAAACCCCAGGCGGCGATATCTACGTCAGACCAAAAGGTAAACGTCTCCGGGTGGACCAAAGACCCGAAGAGGACAACCCGTTTGACCCCGTACTTTTCCCGCAACATACGGGCCGCATCCTGAGCCAGACGTCGGGCCCGCTGAATGCGGTCTTCCAGGGCACGCCTCTTCTCTGCCTCCCGCTTCCTGGCTGCCGCCTGATAATGCCCGATTTCCTCGGCTGTGAGTTGATCAGCGGTCTTGGACATGTATTCAACAAGCTCTTTGGGTTCGGAGATGGTGCCACACACATGATCAGGTCTAATAGTACATTCTGACTGTTACAAGCGTAAAACCGTATGTTTGGGCTGTCAATTCACTCAAGTTGATACACCGTCTGCCGATGCCTCTCACAACAAGCCGTGATGGGTCATCTTGGTCCGCAGCTGCTTGCGGGAGATGCCCAGGGTCCGGGCGGCTGCGGACTGGTTGCCTCCCTCCTGGTCCAGGGCCCGGACGATGAGCCGCTTCTCCACCTCCATGAGGTTCAACCCGTCCCCTGCATCCTGTTCCTCATCCAGCTCGGCCAGCTTGGGGGGCAGACAGTTCAGGGTGATCATGTCCCCGGTGCACAAAACCACCCCGCGCTCGATGACGTTTTCCAGCTCCCGGACATTCCCCGGCCACTCATACAGTTCAAAGACCTTGTGCACGTCGTTGGTCACGCCCTGTATGGAGCGCTGATTCTGGGCATTGTACTTGTCCAGAAAAAAGTTGACCAGCAGGGAGATGTCCTCCTTGCGTTCCCGCAGCGGGGGGATGTGGATGGTGATCACGTTTAAGCGGTAGAACAGGTCCTCCCGCCAGGTGCCGGACTGGACCTCGGCCTCCAGGTCCTTGTTTGTGGCGGCCAGAATGCGCACGTCCACCTTGCGCCGCTTGGTTCCGCCCACCCGGACGAACTCCTTTTCCTGCAAAAACCGGAGTAGCTTCTTCTGCAAAACCAGGGGCAGCTCCCCGACCTCGTCCAGGAACAGGGTTCCGCCGTGAGCCATCTCGATCTGGCCTTTCTTGGACTCCGTCGCCCCGGTAAAGGCCCCCTTGGCATAGCCGAACAGCTCGGATTCCAGGAGATTCTCCGGAATGGAGGCGCAGTCGATGGTCACAAAGGGCCGTTCCCCGCTGGAGCCGGAGTAGTGGATGGCCCTGGCCACCAGCTCCTTGCCCGTCCCGGTCTCCCCGGTGATCAAGATGTTGGACCCGTAGTCGGCCACCTTCTCCACCAGGGTGAAGATCTCCTGCATGGCCTTGCTCTTGCCCACCATGGACCCCAGGCTGTAGCGGTCCTTGAGCTCCCGCTTCAGCGCGGTGTTCTCCTCCTGCAGGCTGCTGGTCTCCAGGGCGTTGGCGATCAACAGCAGCAGCTCGTCGTTGTTCACCGGCTTGGCCAGGTAGTTGTAGGCCCCGAGCTGCATGGCCTGGACCGCGCCCTCGATGCTCCCGAAGGCGGTGATCATGATCACCGGGAGCCTGGGCCAGCAGGTCTTTACCCCCTCCAGGAGCTCCAGCCCGCTCTTGCCCGGCAGCTTGAGGTCGGAAATCAACAGGTCGACCTCCGAGGTCTTGAGCACCGGCCAGGCGGCTTCCGCGCTTTCCGCGGCCAGGACTGTATACCCCGCACCCTTGAGTACAGAGGTCAGGACCTTGCGGATGTTTTTTTCGTCGTCCACGAGAAGGATGGTTATATCTGTGCTGGTCATGGTTTCTCTATTGCATACTGAGTTTTTTTTCTGAACCGGGAAAGAAGTACGGGCAGCCGCCCATTCTTCTTATCGTTCCCACGCTCTGCGTGGGAACTCCCCGGGACGCTCCGGCGTCCATACACGAGACCGCAGGAGCGGTCTAAAAAGTTCCCACGCAGAGCGTGGGAACGATAAAAAGGCGTATGGTTGGAGGTTGTGACATCATAACCTCTTTTTTTCAGAGGCCTGCCCTTAAGGGACTGGCGGCCTACTGCGCAGGCAACCAGACAGTAAACCTGCTGCCCTCGCCCTGGGGGCTTTCCACCTGTATCGACCCGCCCAAATCACGGACATTCTGTTCGGCGATGGCCAGCCCCAGCCCGGAACCGCGGACCTTGGTGGTAAAAAAGGGTTTGAACAGGTTGTCCAGGGCCTCCTCATCCATACCGCATCCGGTATCCGCCACCTCCAGGCTGATCCATCCGTTGTCCTGACTGGTCCGGACCGTGATCCGGTCCCCGCTCTGGGTGGCCTGGGAGGCGTTGATCAATATGTTCAGCAGGGCCTGCTTGACCTTGGCCGCATCGAACTTGAACGGCCGCAGGTTCCTGTCCGGCTCGCAGTGCAGGGCCACGCCCCGGTCCTCGACCTCCTGCTCCACCAGGCTGAGGGTGTTTTTGACCACCTCGTTCAGGTCGTTGCGGACCAGGCTGGGCTGGGCCGGCTTGGAGAAGTTGAGGAAGTTGGTCACGATATCGCTTAAGCGCTGGCTCTCTTCCTCAATGATCTGCAAAAACTCGCGCAGGATCTGGCCCTGAAAGTTGGCCCGCAGGTAGTGGGCCGCCCCGATGATGGAGTTTAAGGGATTCTTGATCTCGTGGGCCACCTGGGCCGACATCTGCCCCAACAGGGAGAGCCGCTCCATACGGCTCTTCTCCAGGTTGGCCTGTTCCAGCTTGCGGATATTGTGCCGCAGATCCTGAACCATCTGATTGAAGGCCAGGTTGAGCTCCCCGATCTCGTCCCCTGCGCTTTTGGTGTACACCGCACAATCCAGGCAGCTCTTATACTGCTCCAGGAACCGGTTGGCAATGGTCCAGCACTTGGTCTGCCCGTGGGCCGGGCACTGGGTGTGCCCGCAGTTTAGGTACTCGGAGCAGACCGGCATCTTCCCCTCCGGAACCGAGACGGTAAAGTCCCCGAGCTGCACCTGGCGCATCTTGTCCCGCAACAGGCGCATCCGTTTGGTCAAAAGGGAGGCCAGGAACAAAGAGCTCCCAAAGGCCAGGATGAACAGCCCTCCGGAGACCACAATCAGCTTGGTCCGCAGTTCACGCAGCCCGGAGGCCACCCTGGCTTCATCCTTGTGCTTGTTCACCCCCAGAATGCACCATCCGAGATGCTCGCCCCGGATGCTCACCGGGACGGAGTACTCCTTCAGGGGCGCCGCCCCGGTACCCACGGTTCTGACCTGCAGCTCCTGCTTCCCGGGCTCCGCTCTTTGCTCTCCAAGCCTGTTCCGGTCGGTATGGGCCACAATCCGGTCCGTAGCGTCCAGGACCAGGACATAGGCGGCGTCGATGGATTCCTGGGCCGAACGGACCAGACTGTCCAGATGCTGCAGGTTGCGCATGAGCAGACCGTCAGCCGCCTCCGAGGCCATATTCCTGACCAGGCTCAGATTGCGCTGCTCCACATTGTCCACCAGCTCTTGTTCCTGAAAGGTGTGGATCATGGCCACGAAACAGAGCAGGATAATCCCGATATTGACCAGAATGGCCAGAGTGAACTTGTGTCGCAGCTTCAAGCGACTGGTGATGTGCAGCTTGGGCATGTCAATCAAACTCCACCCGGGCCTTGAGCTGCTCAAGATCGTCCCCCTGCGGCTCGGTGAACCCTTCCACCCCGACCTGGTGCAGGAGTTTGGCGTCCTCAAGGGATATCAGGGCCTGTCTCACCTTCCGGGCCAGGCCGGGATCTGTTGTGGCGTGGGCGGCAAAGGGCCAGTTCGGATAATAGGGGGTTTTGGCCAGGACCCGAATTTGGTCCATGTCCACCAGATCCCGGACCACTTTCAGGGCCGACTCGCGCACGAACCCGGCATCGGCCTGCCCCCGGTACACGCCCAGGACAACCTCCTCGTGCCGCTTGGCCACCCGCAGGTCGGCAGCTTCCTGGATCCGGATCCCCCTGTCTTCCAGAAAAAGCTTCTGGAACCTGTAGCCTCCGGCCGACTTGGAGGAAACGATCATGATCCGCTTGCCTTTCAGATCGCTCACCTTGCGGATCGAGCTGTCCTTTCTGGTGAT
Organism: Desulfovermiculus halophilus DSM 18834; assembly: GCF_000620765.1. NCBI lineage: Bacteria > Pseudomonadati > Thermodesulfobacteriota > Desulfovibrionia > Desulfovibrionales > Desulfohalobiaceae > Desulfovermiculus > Desulfovermiculus halophilus. The sequence goes on along the minus strand of NZ_JIAK01000028.1, from coordinate 21,573 downwards.
GATCAGGCCCCGGAAGGTGCTCCTGGGCTGATCCGGCTCCAGGCTGACGGTCAGGGCCAGGGAGTCCAAATGCCCCTCCCGGGCCAGAAGGAGATAGACATATGGATTCTGAAAGGCGAAGTCCACCTCCCCGGACCGGACGAGGTGCACGAACTCGTCAAAGTCCCTGGGAATGACCAGCCGAAAATCCCGGCCGGTGTGTTCAGACAGATAGGAGGCCAGGGGGGTGAACCTCTTGTTCAGGGTGATGGCCGAGAACAGGGGCAGCAGGCCGAGCTTCACAGTGTCCGGAGGATAGCGCAGATAGTCCTTGCCTGCGATATTCTTGAGCATTATCCGCAGGATATTGTACTCCCTGTCCTGAACCGGAACAAAGGAGAGCTCCTGCTTCGTCCCCCCGGTATAGCCTAACATGGCCTGGGTTATTCGCTTCCCGGTCCGAGAGTTTATATGGGGGGCCGCACAGATCACGAACTGGGGAATATCCTCCGAGGCCTTGAGGATGCGCAGTCCCACGGAGGAATACTTTTCAAACACGTCGTAGCTCATGGCCCCCACGTCGTGATCCCCGACCAAGACGCTCAATGCGATTTCGTCCTCATTGGGCAGGGTGCTCACTTGTCCAAAATCGGACAAGGTCAGATCCGCCTGGCGGAGCAGGGACAAGGGGATGAGATGGGTGGCCGAAGACCCCGGACGGCCCAGGGCCAGGCTGGCTCCGCGGATATCGGCAACCTTGTTCCACCTGGAGTCCTCCCTGACCACCAGGACCGATTTGTAGCTGTCCTTTCCCTGGCGCCGCAGCTTGGCGATCGGCTGCACATCGCTTGTGTTCTTTATTTCACAATACAGCGACGGATCTATATAAGCCACATCCCAGGCCTGGTACTGCAGCCCCTCGGCCGCGGCCCGGGCGTCATGACCCAGCTTCAAGTCCACTGGCCGGTTCAGACGCTGCTCCAGATACTTTTTGACCGGAAGGAACTGCCGGAACATGGTCGCCTCGTTCTCCACAGGCACCACAAGGAAACGCAGCGGATCGCCGCCTGCCGCTGAAGCCGGACCAGGAGCACCCGCACCGGCCCAGAGGGCCGCCGCAAGAAAGACAAGCAGGCATCTCCCCGGGGAACACAAGACCCAAGACCTCATGACCGCCCCCCCGTCGATGCTTGTGCCGAATCGAACAAGAAGACAGACCGCATTGTCCCAAACAGGACAGTGCTGTGATGCCGAGATTTGCAACATTTTGTTTTCATGAGCTTTCCATTTTTGGCAAGCAAATTGCTTTCAATGGGAATCTATAAACCCACCTGAAATGAGGGAAATTACCAACTCTAACCCCACAAGGAGGTCGGCACACGTCAGCACAGCACCTTATGCCCAGTCCGCGGCGGTCTTCGTCGCTCTGCGCAGAGGACGGACCATCCTCGAACCTCAACCCATGCACCGTGAAGGAGGAGTTTTCATGCACCGACGTTTTCCATCATTAGCCCCGGTTCTGGCCGCTTTGGCCCTGATTGTGGCCGTGGCCGGCGCCCAGCCCGCTTGGTCCGCCGTTCAGGCCCAGCTTGAATCCACCAATCTGGAAGTTGGGGACAGAGTTACGGTCACCGGACAGATCGAGCCCGGCCAGGATCTGTTTGTTACCATCGCCTCCCAGAACATGTTCGCGCCCCAGGATGCCAAGGGGGTCAACGAGGTCAAATCCTTCAAGAGCGCGGTTGAAGACAACCCCTTCAACATGGACACCACAGTGCCCCATCTCTTCTATATTCTGACCAACAAGCCGGACACGTTCGGGGACATCACCAAGAAGCGCTTCGGCGGCCCGTCCTTTGCCAACGGAATCTACAGCACAACCATGTTCAACCTCAAGGACTGGAACGGGTTGAGCAGCGAGGCCAAGTCCGTGCTCGGCCCCATCACCTCCCAGCCGGAATGGTCCTTCTTCCGCTACAATCACGAGAATTCCTATGGCATCAATACGGTGACCAAGGAGCGGACCCAGATCGGCAAGGTGACCATCTTCGCCCGCAGCGTGCTCACCGACTACGAAAACTCCGGCAACTACTGGGACGAAGGGACCAAGATCGACCTGAACAAGGAAACCGGCGAGTTCACGGCCTCTTTTGAGTCCTTCCGCCACTCCCCGCCGGACACTGAGTTCAACGTCTATGTCAACGGTCAAGAAATTGGATCCTATACCTTGGCCGGCAAAGGTTTCTGGCTGGACCTGGGCGGCCGGTACATGAATCCGCTGTGGATCATCCTGGGAGCCATCCTGGTCGGGGCCTTCTTCTCCCTGATCGGTGCGGCCGGAGGCATGCTCATGGCCGCCTATCAGGTCATGGTGGTCAACACCATGGGGCCGGTGGGCGTCAATGCCGCCAATGTCCTGCGTCCTTCCAATGTGGCCCTGACCCTGTTCTCACCCCTGGGCTCCTTTTACCGCTATGCCATCAAGGAGCGCCGGGTGGCCTGGCCCGTGGGTCTGTCCTTTGGCGTGGGTATTCTCATCGGTTCCATCTGGCTGGGCAAGTATGTCACTGCCTATCTGCCTCTGTCCAGCTACAAGGAATGGTTGGCCGTTCTGGTTGTCCTCATGGGCATCCGTACCCTGTATGAGCTGACCCCCAAAGTCATGGAAAAGCGGAAAAATATTAAGGCCATGACCAAGAAGTTCAACGAAGAGGTGGCCAAGGCCAAGGCCGAGGGCCGGGCCGCCCAGATGGGTTCCATTGAACCGGTCAAGACCGGGCTGACCAACTACCAGTTCAAGTTCTGGGGTGAAGAATTCAAGATCAATCCCCTGCTCTTCGGTATCATCGGACTGGGTATCGGGATTGTGGCCCGCTGTTTTGGTATCGGCGGCGGTTTCCTCCTGGTCCCCATCATGACCATGATCGGCGGACTGCCCATGTATGTGGCCGTCCCCGTCGGCCTGGTCGGAACCTGCTTCTCCAGCATCGGTTCCTTTATCGGTTATCTGTTAAACGGCTACCTGCCCGACCTGTGGATCGCCATCGCCATCATCATCGGCGGCTTTGTGGGCGGAACTATCGGCAGCCGGCTGCAGAGCATGTTCACTGAAAAGCAGTTGAAGTGGACTTTGGCCATTGTCCTCTTCTTCCTGTTCTTCCGTTTCTTTAAAATTGAAATCTGGCTCTAGTTTCAGCTTTGCCTCCGGCAAATCTGAAATATTTTTTGTCCCAAAGCGGACAAAAGATTTGCCGGATTGATCAGCAGGGAGCTCTTTAAGCCATAACAACAAATTACTTCTCAATCAGTCCTGGCAGGCCTGATTGCAAGGACTGATTGAGAACAAACAACAACAAAAATTACCTGATATACTATTTAAAATTTTCTGTGCTTTCAAAAGCACTCTCCGAGGTAAGATATGGATACCCTGTGGCTTTTTATTCTCCAGGCGACCCAGGCTGTCATGGACGCCCTGAATACTCTCCTGGCCCCTGTCAATTCTGTGCATCCCATGCTCAGCATCCTGCTTCTGGCAGTATGTACCGTGGTTTTGACCAGGTTTCTGCGTAAACACGTGGTTACCAGACGTTACCTTCGCCTTCAGGAGGAGTTCAGGCACTGGTACAATGTGCGGGAGGAAGCCCTGTCCGCCCATTCCGACCCGGAGAAAGCCAAATGCCTGGCCCAGAACATCGACAAGGCCACACTGAACAAGGTCTATTATGATTATTTCTTCGAAGGGCTGCTCCTCAATCTGGTCACCACCTATCTGCCCATCCTGTGTGTGGCTGGATATATCAATGAGGCCTTCAAACCGGAAAATCTGCAGGGGATGCTGAACACTCCGCATCTGCTCAGCCTCAAATCCTGGCTGGGCACTGAAATGACCATCACTCCCCTTTTGTTCTTTATTCTGTCCCTCACTGTTTTGTTTATCGTGATTGCTGTTGGACACCGCCAAATGAAAGCATCCAACAAAAAGAAAGCCGCTTCTGGGTCTTCTTCTGCCGAGTCCAAACAATCATCCCTTTCCCGCCAAGCGAAGTCTTTAAGCAGGGAGTTCGTATGATCGATGTCCTGGCTGAGAGCATTCTGACCCAGATCCAGCAGCGGCTGGCCAACTTTTTTCCTTTTGTCTGGGCCTGTCTGGCCGGATGTCTGGGCCTTGGGGCCTGCGCCACGGCTCTCGCCCTATTCTCTCCCTCTTTTTCCGGGGCCTGGGTCCTGGCCGCAGTTTTTCTCAGCACAGCCACAGCCGGATACACCCTGGCCGAGCGACGCAGGACAGAAACCGGAACCATATTCTGGGTATTGACTCTGATCTGCGGCACGGTACTGGCCGGTGTTGCCTGGAAGCTGCTTTTCTATGCTCAGCAAATCACGTTGATTTCCATACTTTCCGGAAAGTTGCTGGTTGGACTGTTAGCCTGTGGCCTGCTGGGTGCCTGGGCCGGGACCTGGCTCCGGCTGCGTTTCGAAAATATTGTCAATAATCCGGGATAAATTCCCGGAATTTTGGATATGATGCACACCGCACATGAATGAGGATACAACACTGGTTGGCAAGGAGAAACTTATGCGTGAAGAAGTGTATAGTCTGTGTTTTATGTGTTCAGTTCGCTGCCCGATTAAGGTCACAGTTGAAAATGGACAGGTCACCTTTCTCGAAGGCAGCCCCTATGTCCCGGATATGGCCGGCAGTTTGTGCCCCAAAGGGGCAGCCGGAATCGGACTGCTCAACGATGATCAACGGGTCCAGACTCCTCTTATCCGCAGCGGTCCCCGCGGGTCCGGACACTGGAGGCAGGCCAGCTGGGACGAAGCCCTGGACTATGTTGCTGAAAATATGAAAAAGATCATTGACAGTTATGGTCCGCAAAGCATCACTCTGGGCGAGCGACAGCAGTTGAGCACTCATATCAGCAAGACTTTCCTCAAGGCTCTGGGCTCCCCAAATCATTTTACCCATGACGCCCTGTGCAAGGGATCTGTGAACACTGCCTGCCGGTCTTTGTTCGGCTACACCGACGGACAGATGAATGTGGACTACAAAAATACCAAGCACCTGGTCCTTTACGGCCGCAATGTCTTTGAAAGCGTGACTGTAAAGGGGACAAACCAAATCATGCAGGCCATGGACAACGGTGCCAAGCTGACCTATATCGATCCCAGGGTGACGGTCACAGCCACCAAGGCCAACCGCTATCTGCCTATCCGGCCGGCCACAGATCTGGCCCTGAACTACGCCTTGATGCACGTCATTCTCAAGGAAGACCTCTATGACCGCAGCTTTGTGCATAAATGGGTGCAGGGACTTGATGAGCTCAAAAACTTTGTCAACTCCTTTACTCCTGAATGGGCGGAGCAAGAGACAGGGATCAAGGCCAAAGAGATTGTGGACCTGGCCCGGGAAATCAGCCGGGATAAGCCCAAGGTCATCTTCCACTATGGATACCGAGGGGCGCATCATGCCAATGAGATCTACCTGCGTCGCTCCATCCTGATTCTCAATTGCCTCATGGGCAGTGTCGAGACCCCGGGAGGAATCTATTTTAAAAAAGGACCTGGTGAAGTGGGCGGCAAACCGGCCCGCAAGCTCGTTGATCAGGATCTGCCCAAGCCAGAGGCCATTCGCTTCGACAAGGCCGGAACTCCGGATTTCCCCTTACCCGATCCAGCCCACGGAGTAGCCCAGTATTTGCCGCAGGCCATTTTGAATGAGGACCCCTATCCCATCAAATGCCTGTTCGCCTACCGCCTGGACCCCCTGATGTCAATGCCGGACACTCAGACAACCCTGAAGGCCCTGGAAAAACTGGATCTGGTGGTGGCCATAGACATTAACTACAGCGATATCGCCTGGTATGCGGATGTCATTCTGCCTGAATCGACATACCTGGAGCGGACCGACTGCGTGCAACAAGCAAACAGCCTCAAACCGCAGATGTTCCTTCGCCAGCAGGCGGTCAGCCCGCGTTACGATACCAAGCCCGGTCCCATGATCCTCAAAGGCCTGGCCGATCGCCTGGGTATCGGTCAGTACTTCCCATACAACAGTGTGGAAGAGCTGGTTCAATGGCAGTTGGAACCCACCGGGTTCAGCATTGACGATTTCAAGGCCAAGGGTTTTGTGTCCTACACCGATAAACAGATCTTCTGGGATCGGGAAAAAGACCTGAAACTAAAAACCAAGTCCGGAAAGATAGAATTCACCTCATCTCTTTTGGAAGAAGCCGGATTCAAATCCTTTCCCGAATATGAAACACCTCAAATTCCGGACAAAGATAATGAGTTCCGGCTGGTGGTCGGCCGCTGCGTCTTCCATACCCATGTATCGACTCAAAACAATCCGTACCTGAACGAGATTCTCTCTGAGAACTGCCTGTGGATTAATGACCGGGCTGCTGCCAGACTGGGAATCGCCGACCAGGATATGGTCGAAGTGCGTTCCCCGGTAAATTCAGGCCTTATTAAGGCCAAGGTCACGAACATGATTCAGCCGGGTGCTGTGTTTATGCTGCACGGATTCGGTCATCAGGCTCAAGCAGCCCGCCGCTCCTTCAATCGGGGAGTGAGTGATGCCATGCTGCAGGAAAATATTAGTGATACTATCGGAGGAAGTCCTGCATTTCATGACACCTTTGTCACTGTGCATAAAGTGAACTAACCCCTTATCCGTATTCCGTAATTTATAGCAAGAATCCATACGTCCTTGAAAATTCATTTTATACTACCGGAAAATCTCTGTACTGGAGAACGACCATGAGTAAATACTACCTGTTCCAGGATCAAAAAAGATGTATCGGCTGCAAGGCATGTGAGGTTGCCTGCAAAACCAGGCAAGGGCTGCATCAAGGCCCCAAACCCTGCTCAGTGATCACAGTTGGACCGAAATGGGTGGGCACACTGCCCAAGGCTGCTTTTACTTTCATGCCCTGTTTTCATTGCGAAAACCCCTGGTGTGTGGCCGCATGCCCCACAGGGGCCATGCAAAAACGGCCTGAGGACGGCATCGTGTTTGTGGACCACAGTTTGTGCGTGGGATGCAAGACCTGCATGTCCGCCTGCCCCTGGGGTGCCCCGCAATGGAACCCGGAACTGGGCAAGGTCGACAAATGCGATCTGTGTTACGATCGTGTGGATCAGGGGCTCAAACCGGCCTGTGCAACGGTCTGTTCAACCCATTGCATCCACTTTGGCACTCCGGAAGAAATTCCGGAGATCAGGCGCATCCGGCACGCCAAGGCCCAGGCTCAGGAGTAGGCAGGGCCGCAGTAGGAAGGAAGAAAAGTGTTCAGTGAACACAGATAAACATGGTAATGGCAAGCATTCAGCGCCCCCATCCAAAGTTCAGGGGGCCTTTTCCGGCCAGGCGGTGACCAGCCCTTCATCTTACAATTGATGATGAATTCGTATTGGAACTGATAAGAAAAAGAATCAAACAACCGAGATTAGGCCCGCAACGCCTGGCTGGAAAAGCCCCCTGATCGAATACTTTACATGAGCCAAAGGCAGTGTGAATCATGACAGAGCATGTATGCCCAGTAACCCAAACCATTGACTGGCTGAATGGAACTTTGGAGACCAATCGTGTCATCCATCCCCGAGCCAGACAACTTGTAGGGGAAGCCCTGGCCCGGGCTCAAAACGTGGCCCAGGGCCGGGGTCGGCGTGAAGATCTGCAAAACCTGGAAGAGCTGGCCCAAAAGATCAAGAACGAAAATATCAGCCAGGCCAGCACCGAAATTGCCCAAGAGCTTTTGCAGCGCTTGAACGACCATTTCGAGGTCTTCGCCAGTCATATCGACACCCATACCTGCCCTACCAGCGACTGTCCCCAGCTGACTCCTGCCCCCTGCCAGATGGCATGTCCGGCCGGGATCGATATCCCCAGCTATGTGACTCTGATAGGGCAGGGACGTTATGATGAGGCCATTGAAGTTATCCGCAAGGACAATCCTTTCCCCTGGGTCTGCGGGCTTGTCTGCACCCACCCCTGCGAGTTCATGTGTGTGCGGAAACGGATGGATTCACCCATCTCCATCATGGACCTCAAAGGCTTTGCTGCCGAACGGGCCATGTCTGACCGCTCATACGTCAACCCGGAAAAATCAGCTGATAACGGGCACAAGGTGTGTGTTCTGGGTGGAGGCCCAGGCGGCCTGACCGCAGCCTATTTCCTGGCCTTGTGGGGATACCGGGTCACCGTGCTTGAAGCTCTGCCCATGGCCGGGGGGATGATGATGGTCGGCATTCCCCGCTATCGTCTCCCCCGGGAAGTCATTGACCGGGAAGTAGGGATGATCGAGGAACTCGGTGTTGAGCTCCGCCTGAACACCAAGCTTGGCCGGGACACCAGTTTGGATGATCTCAAGGCCGAAGGCTTTGAAGCCTTTGTAGTGGCCATCGGGGCCCACGATTCTTTCAAATTGATGATCCCGGGCGAAGATGATTTTGCGCAAGTCTTTCCTGCGGTTCAATTCCTGCGTCGGGTCAGTGTAGGTGACAGACGCAAGCCCGGCAGACGGGTGGCGGTCATTGGCGGAGGCAATGTTGCTATCGATGCGGCCAGAACCTGTGTCCGTCTGGGATGCGAGGAAGTCAGCATCCTTTATCGCCGCACCCACTCTGAAATGCCGGCCCACGAACAGGAAGTTGTGGAGGCCGAAGAAGAGGGAGTGCAGTTTTCCTTCTTGACCATCCCCACTGAAGTGGTAGGCGCGAACGGCCGGGTCACAGCCATTCGTTGCCTGCGGGCCAGGTTGAGCGAACCTGACAGCAGCGGCCGCCAGCGGCCGGTACCTGTGGAGGGCAGCGAGCATGACCTGGAAGTCGATGCTGTCATCCCGGCCATCGGCCAGAGCATTGACCCCTCTGGGCTGCAAGAATGGGAGAATCTGAAGTGGACCCGGCGAAACAACATGGCCGTGAACACGGCCACCATGGCCACCCCTGAACCAGGGGTCTTTGCTGTAGGCGATGTAGTCACCGGGCCGGCTACTGTGGTGGAAGCCATCGGAGCAGGAAAAAAGGCAGCCTGGGCCGTACATCGCTATATTGAGGATATTCCCCAACCAACCCTGCCTCCGGTTCCGGTTCGCAGACGACGGCTTGCTCCTTTGCAGACCAGGGCCAGTCTCAAGGCGGACCTGAAGCGGCCGGAAATAGAGACGCTCAAGAATGACCGCCGACGTATCACTTTTCAGCAGGTACACCTCGGTCTGCCTGAAGATAAAGCCCAACAGGAAGCCAAACGTTGCCTTCGTTGTGATATTTGCATACGCTGTGGGAAATGTGTGGACATCTGCCGGGACCAGATGGGTGTAGATGCCCTGCATCTGGGCTATCTCGACTTTGACCATCCTGGCCCTACGGATCTGAAAATAACTGCTGAGCGATGCATCTTGTGCGGGGCCTGTGCGACCAACTGCCCAACCGGAGCCATGCAGATGCGGGACAAGGATGGTGAACGTGTGCTCATGCTCTGTGGGACTGTGCTGAACCGCATGAAACTGGAATATTGCGAGTCCTGCGGCACTGTTTTGGGTCCGGCCAGATATCATGACTTTATCTCTCAGCGCTTACAGGGTATCAGCCCGGCCTTGAAAGGACAAAGGCTTTGCCTCCAGTGTGCCCGGAAAGAAAGCGCCCGGAATCATGCAGAGATCAGGCCCCCGGATGTATAACCTGAACACTTACAGAGCCAGGAGGTATGGAGCATGACTTTAGGTCAGGGACAACGTGTTGAAGTGTACCGCCGTTCTGAAGATGAAAACTGGGAACCATTCATGGATGCCCTTATCGGTCAGCACGGTATTGTAACTGATCCAGATGCCAGCAAAAACGACCCCGATGCCTTGGTTGAAGTCAGCCTTGATGAGAAAGGCACCTACCGCTTCCCGCAAGACTGTCTGCGTGTATTGAAGGAAGACAGATAAACCGGGCCCAAAAGCCTTCTTGTCAGGCAATGCCGAAGAGCGCTGGTTCCATGCTTTGGAACAAATAATTAAAACGCTGTGTAACTGGACAACTCGGAAGAGGACTGCCAATGCCCATTATAGTCATCAACGGCCAATCATATGAGGCCCGGGAAGGCCAGAAAGTCCTGGATGTGGCCAGGAGAAACTCCATTCCCATTCCGGCCATCTGTCATCACCCGGCTTTGACTCCGGCCGGAGCCTGCAAGCTGTGCGCTGTTCAAACCACAAACAGGCAGGGCAATGAGGTCATCCGCATGTCCTGCCTGACCAAGGTTCGAGATGGTATGGATATCCAGACCGAAACCGAACTGGTGCAGCAGGCACGGATCAAGGCCTTCAACCGCCTGCTGAGCTATGCCCCGGAATCAGCAGTCCTGCGCAACCTGGCCCAGAAATTCGGGATTGACCTCGGGCCGGCCCCGGATGAGTGCATTCGCTGCCGCCTGTGTGTCCGGGCCTGCCGGGAAATAGTTCAGGCCGATGCCCTGACTTTGGAAAAAAGGGATGGGGAGGAATATGTTTTTCCGCATCCGGAACACGAGTGTATTGGATGCGGGACCTGTGCCAATCTCTGCCCAACCGGAGCGATTAAGGTAGAAGACAATGCCGGGGTGCGCACCATCTCTATCCGGGATCAGATCATCGGCCAGCATCCGCTCATGCGCTGTGAAGCCTGCGGACAGTATTTTGCTACCGGCAAGTTCCTCAATCATGTCCAGACCCATACAGCTGGACACCCGGAGACCAAGGAACATCATCGCTACTGTCCCACCTGTGCCAAACTCCTCTCAGACCGGATAAAGAGTGCAACCCAGATGAAGCGTTTCTAGATAAGGAGGAACAATGAGCCAGAATTTTTGTCACTCTATGCAGGACGTTGTCGCTTTTGCCATAGACAGGGAAGAAAAGGCCAAACAATTCTATGCCCAGTGTGCCGAAAAAGCCCAGCAACCGGGCATCAAACAATTTTTCCAGGACATGGCCAGGGAAGAAGCTCGCCATAAAAAGTTGTTGACCGATTTGGATCCAGCAACTTTGGAAACCTTTGAATCACATCCCCCGGAAGATCTCAAATTGAGCGATTTTCTGGTCGACGTTCAGTTCACTCCGGAGATCAGCTATCAAGAAGCCTTGGCAATGGCTATGAAAAAAGAGGAAAAAGCTCATAACTTCTATCAAGCCTGGAAAGACAAATGTACCAAGGAAAAGACCGCAAACGTGTTTGCCCTGCTGGCAGACGAAGAACTCAAACATAAGCGGAAGATAGAAGAAATTTACGACTCAGAAATTTTGACCTGGGATTAAAGACATACTGCTTTTTGACTCCAAGGCCGGAAGCGCTTATCTTGGGAATTATGTTTTCAGTTCATGTATTCCGGCTCCCGGCCGTCCTTGTGTTTGGTTTGGGTTTCTTGCTCCTCATTGCAGCCTGCGATCAGGGCGAGCCGCATATCAAGGTCGATCTGAGCAAGCGCATCCAGATCAAGGCCCAAAGAGACCTCGATTCTTTGACCTATGCCTATCTTCCCCAGTATTCGCACCGGGTGTCCTTTGCCCGTCACCATCGAATCGTTCAATACCTGAGCGCACAAACCGAACTGCCCATCCGCCAGGTATTTCCGGACTCCTTTGCCCAGCACGTGCAGATGGTGGGCGAGGGCAAGATCGACATCTCTTTTTCCAATCCCTTGGTCTATATTCAGATCGCGGACCGGTTTCAAGCCCAGGCCATTGCCCGGACAGTTGAGCAAGACGGCAAATCCACCTTTCGGGGACAGATCATCTGCCGGGAGGACAACAAGGCCATTCAAAACATCCAGGATTGCCGCGGAAAACGCTGGATGGCCGTCTCCCCTACCTCGGCCGGTGGTTATCTCTTCGCCCTGGCCTATTTTCAGAAACACGGTCTGGACCGGGACGATTTCCAACGCATTGAGTTCTCTCCCGGACCAGGGGGCAAGCAGGAAAAAGTGGTCCAGGCTGTGTACCTGGGCGAATACGATATCGGGTCCATCCGGGAAGGGACCCTGGATCTCATGCAGGATCGGGTAGATCTCTCAGCCATTCGTATCCTGGCCACCACCAAGCGCTACCCGGGCTGGGTCTATGCTGTTCGACCGGGTCTGGATGCCGGGACGGTAAATCGAATCACCCAGGCCCTTTGCGCTCTGGACCGGGACACCCATGAGGAAGAAGAAATTCTGGCCCAGGCCCATATCCAGCGTATCATCCCGGCCCAGGACCAGGAGTTCGATCCTATCCGGGAACTTGCCAGCCAGACCGGGGTGAAGTGGCGTGAGTAGACACCGCTCTGTTTTCTCCCGCCTGAAGTTCAAGACCAAACTCAATCTGGGACTGTTCACAGTCATCCTCAGCCTGGGGCTTGTACTGGGCCTGATCACCACCCATATCGCCTCCACCGGCCTGATCCAGGAAAACAAAGAGCGGGCTCTGGCCCTGGCCTCCAACCTGGCCTACAGATCAGAAGAGCCGCTCCTGGCCCGGGATTTCCTGCGCCTTAAAGGCCTGGTCGACGAGGTCCATACCGGCAATTCAGACGTCATGTACTCCTTTATCCTGGACAATACTGACCAGGTTTTGGTCCATTCCTTTGATCAGGGTTTCCCGGAGGATCTCCTCCATGTCCATCCCCAGGACACGGGCCAGGAAAGTGTGCGTCTGGTGAGCACCGAAAAAGGCACCTTGTACGACATCGCCCAGCCCATTGTCATCAGCAACAACCAGCTGGGTATGGTTCGACTCGGGCTGCACCGCCAGCGCCTGGAAGAGATGATCAACCGGCTCAGCCTGACCATCTTCGGCCTGACCGGGACCATAACTATCCTGGCCCTGGGAGTCGCCTCCTGGTTTTCCAATAGATTCACCTCCCGGATCAAGTCCCTGACCGAATGCGCAACTGAAATGATCAAAGGCAATCTGGAGGTCCATTCAGCCCCTGAGCTGATTAAAAACTGCTGGGAAATAACAGGATGTCGGGCCACGGACTGTCCGGCCTATGGCGACACCAGGCGCCGCTGCTGGTATGTGAGTGGCACCTTATGCCCCATCTATCATCCCGACCATGCGCCCAGAAATATGGAATCCTGCCGCGATTGCCCGGTATACAGGCACAATGTGGGCGATGAAATCCAGGAGCTGGCCGAGGCCTTTGACTATATGGCCATGACCTTGAACGAGCGCATCCAGGAACTCTCGGCCACTGAGAATGAGCTGTCCCGGCAGAAAGAACTGCTGCAGACTGTTTTGGACGTCACCCCGGACATGATCGCCTTTCAGGACCGGAATCTGACCTATCGGGTGGCCAACAAAGCCTTTTGTTCCTACTTCCAGCTCAGTGAATCCGATATCATCGGCAAAACAGACAGCGATATTTTCAGTGAGTATCAAGCTGACCAGAACTACCACGAGGATATGCAGATCCTGCAAACGGGCCAGTCCCTGTCCAAAGAAATCAGTGTCCGGCAGGGGCATACTTCCACCTGGTTTCACATCGTCAAGGTCCCGGTCTACGATCAGGGAGTCATCTCTGGTCTCCTCCTGGCTGCCAGGGACATCACAGTTATCAAGCAGTACCAGGAACGACTCATCCATTCCCAGAAAATGGAAGACCTTGGCCGTCTGGCCGGGGGCGTGGCTCATGAAATCAATACACCGCTGGGGATCATTCTCGGCTATGTGCAGATGCTTCTGGACGATGTGGACAGTGATTCCCAGATGGCCGAGGATCTGCGTATTGTTGAAAAGCAAACCAAGATCTGCAGCAGTATTGTCTCCGATCTGCTCGGATTTTCCAGGCAATCATCAACTACCAAGGGTGATGTGGATATCCACCAGTCTATTCGGGAAGTTATATCCCTGGTCGAACACACTTTCAGCCTGAACAGGGTAAAGATCGTAACTGATTTTGACCCTAATATTCCGGAGATTGAAGGCGACAAGGACCGGCTGAAGCAGGTGTGGATGAATCTGTTCAACAATGCCTTTGATGCCATTGAAAGCGACGGGCAGATCAAGATCTCAACCAAGCTCTGCGCCCACAGAAGACGGGTAGCCATTACTGTGGCTGACACCGGCTCCGGGATCAAGCAGGAGGTCCTGGACAAGATTTTTGATCCTTTTTTCTCCACCAAGCCGGTGGGCAAGGGCACTGGACTGGGGCTGTCCGTGACCTTTGGCATTATTAAGGATCATGGAGGGCGGATCAATGTGCTCAGTCCGGCCCCCAAGGAATACCTGGCCGGTATGGAGACCAGCACTAGCGGTCCGGGAACTGTTTTCTTAGTTGAGCTCCCCCTGTGGGAGATGACCCTGCCGGATGAGGAATGCGAGGAGCTGACCCATACCCGGACATAACGGGCACTGCCCTGGATGCGCCCCTGTTTCTGCCTCAACCCGCCCCTGACCCAAAGGCGGGCCAAAGCAGCATGGGGCTGAAACACAAGATGTGAAGACGGGCCGGGCCCTGGGATCAAGGTCTGGCCGGCAACCGAGAGGAGCACATTGCATGGCCAATATTATCGTCCTGGACGATGTTCTGGACGCCGGGGTGATGATCAAAAGGATCCTGGAGCGCAAAGGACACTCGGTGCAGGTGTTCACCGAAGAGCACGAGGCCTTGGAGCACGCTCGGACCAATCCAGTCCATCTGGCCATTTTGGACATCAAGCTGAAAAAGATGAGCGGGGTGGACGTGCTCAAAGAGCTGCGCTCCGTCTCTCCCCAAACCGGCGTATTGATGCTCACCGGCTATCCGACCCTGGAGACCGCCCGGGAGACCCTGAACCTGGGGGCCAAGGAGTACCTGGTCAAGCCAATCGACAAGAACGAGCTGGAGGAAAAGGTCGCAGCAGTCTGTGAGCAGATGGAGCAGTCGTGAACACCGGACAGCCCCAGGAAAGAACCCTGGGCAGGGACCCGTTGTCCCCGGCCCAGAGGATCGTGGCCGGGGCCCGGCACCTTATCGAGAACTGGACCTACCAGCTTTTCATCCCCGGCCGCCTGATCCAGAAGAAGTATTCCGCCTTTGAACAGCTGCGGCACAGGGACGTGCAGGCCCTGGAGATCATTTCCAGGCTGGAGGAGATCAGACACCGGAACCTGGCCTGCGACCTGGAATACATCAAGGAGCTCTGCGAACAGCTGTGCGCCGAGACCCTGGCCCTGACCGGCTGCCTGACCGCCTTTCACCCTGTTCGCTACTCCCTTCTGGCCAACTACCAGCAAAAGTACGCCTTTTACGCCCGCCTGGCCCTGGCTGAAGAGGAACCCTGCCTCGATCCTCCCTATGCCCAGGCCCTAAGCCAGCCGGCAGCCGAAGAGCTGGCCGGCGGGAAAGGAGCCGCCCTGTCCGTGATCCACTCCAGCCTGAACCTCCCCGTTCCCCCTGGAGTGGTGGTCACCACCCGGGCCTTCCACAGCTTTCTGGCCCACAACGACCTGCGGAAATTCATAGACCGGGAACTGGCCCGCCTCGGCCCGGATGCGGACCGGGAATACGACCAGGTCAGCCGGCGGATACAGGAACGGATACACGAGGCCGAGCTGCCCGGGGAGCTGCGCCGGGCCGTGGAGTCCTCCCTCCAGGCCCAGGAGATGGACAAATCGCTTCTGGCCGTGCGCAGCAGCGCCCGGGCCGAGGATGCCCAGTCCTCTTTCGCCGGACAATACCACAGCGCACTGCACGTCCCGGTCCAGGACTGGGAGCAGGCCTATGCCTCGGTCCTGGCCAGCAAATACTCGGCCCACGCCCTCTACTACCGCATCCGCCAGGGATATACCGACCGCCAGACCCCAATGGCCGTGGTCATCATGCCCATGCTCGAGCCCGAGGTCAGCGGGATCTTGTACACCAGACGGGAGCACGATCCGTTCAGAATGGATGCCTACATGGTCCGGGGCCAGGGGCAGGAGCTTGCGGCAGGGTCCTCATATCAGGCCTGGGCCGGATTTATGACCAGAAACGGGCAGTGGGAGGTGGAAGAAGAGGGCCGGTTCCAGCTGGACCGGGACGTCCTGCACAGCCTGTACCAGGCCGGACAGGCCCTGGACCGGGGCTTTTCCTCGGCCCAGGATGTGGAATGGGTCCTCGGTCCCGACCGGAGGGTGGTCATTGTTCAGTCCCGGCCCCTGCATTTCTACCCCGCCCGGGCTTCTGCTCCTGTCCAGGACCATCAGGCCCCTGTCTTGGGCCGGGGCCAGTGGGTCAGCTCCGGCCAGGCCTCGGGAAACGCATACCGCATGGACAGCCGGGAATCCCCGTTTCAGCTTCCTTTGGGCTGCATCCTCCTGGTCTCCGCTTTGCCTCCGGAGCTGACCCCGGCTTTGGACCGGGTGGGAGCCGTGGTCTCCGAACAGGGAAGTCCGGCCTGCCACTTCGCCTCCGTGGCCCGGGAGGCCGGGGTTCCGGTCATCTGCCGAGTCAGCGGCCTGGCCGGGATCCAGGACGATGCCCGTATCAGCGTGGATGCGGATCAGGGTCTGGTCTTGTCCGGCGCCCTTTTCGACTCTGCTGGAGAAACCCGGCGTTCCCCGCCTTCCGGCCCGCCGGCCGGGATCCAGGACAGACTGGACAGGGCCCTGCCCCCTATCGCCGCCCTGCATCTTCGCCAGCCGGATACGGACGATTTCCGGATCCAGGGCTGCAGAAGCTTGCACGACATCGTCCGCTTTGCCCATGAAGCCGGGGTCAGGGAGATGTTTTCCCTGGTCGGCCGCCGGGGGCTGAACCGTTTCGGGGCCAAGCGCCTGGAGTCCCCCCTGCCTCTGGTCATGCACCTGTTGGACGTGGGCAGCGGACTGGCCTTGGGCAGTCACAAGGCCAAGGCCGTGACTGTGGAGCAGATCACAAGCCAGCCCATGCGCAGCCTGTGGTCCGGGCTGTCTTCCCAGGGAGTCCAGTGGAACCCGCAAATCCTGCACTACGACTGGGACGCCTACGAGAAGAGCGGCGCTCATTTCACGGCTGTGGAAACATCGACCCAGTTCAGCAGCTACGCCATCGTGGCCCGGGACTATGTGCACGCCATGCTCAGATTCGGCTATCATTTCGCGGTTGTGGACGCAGTCGTCTCGGAGACGATGGAGCACAACTATCTGCATTTCAGCTTCAAGGGCGGGGGCGGCCAGGACATCCAACGCCTGCAGCGTTTGCGGATCATCTCCGCGGTCCTGGAAAAGTTCGGCTTTTCTTTGCGCTTGACTGCGGATATGCTGGAAGCCTGGTTCGATCGCCGGGGGCCGACAGAAAGCACCGCCAATCTTCAAATTCTGGGCTTTGTCCTGGGCAAGACCGTCCTTTTGGATATGCGGATCGAGTCTGAGGAACACGTCAATCGCATAGCCGCCGAGATTGTGGATCACATCTATGATTTTCTCCCTGTTTAAGCGAAACGATAAGCCCCAGGATGCCTACCCCTTGAACTGGGTCACCCCGCATCTGGCCGTGGGGCACGCCCCCATGTCCTATGCCGAGCTGCACAGCATCGGGGAGCAGTCTATTCAGGCCATCATGAATCTGTGTCTGGAGATCGAAGACTTAGTGCAGCTGGAGCGGGAACAGGGGTTTGAGGTCTACTATCTGCCCATTGCCGACGAGCAGGCCCCGGACATGGATGAGCTGGAAAAGGCCCTGAACTGGCTGGATGAGGCCATCTATCTGGGCAAGAAGGTACTGGTCCACTGCCGGCACGGCATCGGCCGGACCGGCACCGTGGTCTACTCCTACCTCCTGCGCAAGGGGCTGGGGGCCAAGCGGGCCAGACGAGTCATGAACGGCCTCCGGGCCCAACCTACGGAACACGCCCAAAAGCGGCTCTTGCGCTCCTTGGGCAAAAAGGAAGGAGAGCTGACCATCGGCCAGCCCTGTCTGGTCCCGGACAGTGATGATCGGCTTGCCGCCCTGTCCCGGCAGACCCTGGAGGTTCTGAACCAGATAGGGGCCCGGGCCGGCACGGACCTGCCCCGGTGCGGACGGGACCACACCCGGTGCTGTTTCGGACTGGTCCGGCTCAGCCTGGCCGAGGCGGTGGTGGTGCAGAAGAACATGAACAGCAGTTTGAGCAGCGCCCAGCGGGAGGAATGCATCAACAAGGCCAACCTCGGAGCAGCCGTTTTGCAAACACTCTCCGATGAAATGCAGACCGACGAGGATCGTCCCCTGCCCGACCTCTTCGCCCAAACCGGGGCATCCTGCCCCCTGCTCAAGGATGACGCCTGCCTTTTGTTTGCCGCCCGCCCCGCTCAGTGCAGATTGAGCGATCTGTCCTCCGACGCCGTGTACAAGGACACCACCCAAGAGCTGGACACGCTTTCGGCCCGGATCATGGCCTTGTACTCCGGACGGGAGGACCAGCCCCCCCCGCCCGGATTCTCCCTGTTCAGCGTCATATCCGGAAAGTTCTGCCAGGAGTTCTTCCATCTCCTGGCTCGGGATCAGCTTAAGGAATAGGGTCGGAGCAATCCCGATCCAACACCCCCCGGGCTGGTGACGGAGGGCAGAGGTCGGAAGTCGGAGATCGGAAGTCGGAGATCGGAGATCAGAGGGCGGAGATCAGAGGTCGGAAGTCAGAGGTCGGAGGTCAGAGATCAGAAGTCAGAGATCAGAAGTCAGAGATCAGAAGTCAGAGATCAGAAGTCAGAGGTCGGAAGTCGGAGATCGGAGATCAGAGGGCGGAGGGCAGAGGTCAGAAGTCAGAGATCGGAGATCAGAGGGCGGAGGGCGGAGGGCGGAAAAGAGAAGAAAGACCCCCCACCCCTCCTCAAGGGGGGACGGAAAGAAGGAAGTGGTCGGAATCCGACCCTGAGGGCCCTGCGCCCCGGAGGGTGCTTGGTGGAATACGGAATGCCTGGCGGAATTACGTCCTGGACCCGGCGGATCGAGTGTAGGGGCGAATAATCATTCGCCCTCTTGGGGGCTGAGCAAATAGCAGAGGACAGAAAACAGACGTCAGAAGACAGAAAAAAGCAGGAAAACACCCCCCAACCCCCCTCAAGGGGGGACGGGGGGAAGCCACGGCTTGGGACGTTTGCTCTCTGCTACTCGTTCAGCTCTGTCTCGGCACCTGCTCGTACAAGCACGATACGTTGCACTCTGGCCCGTACTTGGCGGCTCAAGTCCCCCCCCCTCGAGGGGGGAAGTCCATGGGGGGTGTTTTCTCTTTCTCTTATCACCTTCTGCTTTCTGTCCTCTGTCCTCTGTCTGCTGAGTCTGGGGGTTTCTTTTCTTGTACCCCGCTCAGCCCTAGCCCGACATCTCCACCTCAAAGGGCCAGCCCACGAGCCCGCCTTCAATGAACCATACCCGGTCGAATCCCGCGTCCTGCAGGACCCGCTGCGCTTCATAGCCCCGCATGCTCACCTTGCAGAAGGCCAGGATATCCTTGTCTTTGGGCAGCTCCTGCAACCGTTCCCGCAGCTGGCCCAAGGGGATGTGCACCACCCGGTCGTCGGGCATGCGCATGGCCGCGAACTCCTGGGGCGTGCGCACATCCAGGAGGATGATGTCTTTTCCGGAATCCATGATCTCCTTGGCCTGCATGGGCAGCAGCCCGTTGGCCAGTCCGTCCATCTTATTGGTCAGCACGTGGCTGGCCGTGATCAACGGATCAATGGGCGGAGAGAACGGCGGGGCGTAGCTGATGTCGATGGCCCCCACATCGTCCAGGTTGGCCTTGAAATGGACAGCTGCCGTGGCCACATCCAAACGCTTGGCCGCATCCCCGGTGCCCAGGACCTGGGCCCCGAGCAGGGCCCGGTTCCGCTTCGAGGCCACCAGCTTGATGGAGATGGGTCCGCCGTCTGGCATGTAATGGGGCTTGTCCGGGCCGGTCCATAAAGCGCTCTCCACCTGATAGCCAAGATTCTCGGCCTGCTTATGGCTGATGCCGGTCCGCCCCAGGGTCATGCCGAAGACCTTGCAGATGCTGGTGCTCATCACTCCGGAGAATGGGGTGGTCTGGCCGCAGATATGATTGGCGATCACCCGTCCGTGCTTGTTGGCTGTGGAGCCCAGGGGGACGTACAGCTCGGCACACAGATAGCTCAGGATGGAGTCGTTGATGGCGCAGTCCCCTCCGGCGTAAATCTCAGGGTCGCTGGTCTGGCCGTGGCAGTTGATGCGGATCCCGCCCTTGGGATGGCATTCCAGGCCCGCCTCCCGGGCCAGCTCGTCGTTGGGCCGGACCCCGACGGAAACGATGACCACATCGGCATCAAAGGTGGTGTTCTTGGTCTGTACCCCGGTTACCTTGTCCTGACCGGTAAATCCCACCACCTGCTCGCCCAGGGCCAGGTTCACCCCGTTGGACCGGATGTGCTTGGCTGCCAGGGTGGCCAGGTCGTAATCCAGGATCTGGGGCATGATCTGATCGAACATCTCCACAATGGTCACCTCCATGCCCCGCTGTTTGAGGGCCTCGGCCATTTCCACCCCGATCAGCCCGGCCCCGATGATCACCGCCTTCTTTCCCTCCGGCGGATCAATGGAGGCGGCCACGCCCTCAGCATCCTCCGAGGACTTGATAGACCATATATTCTGTTTGTCGATCCCCGGGATCGGGGGAACAAAGGGCCTGGAGCCGGTGGCCAGCACGAGCTTGTCGTAGGCCATGTCCCGCTCCTGTCCTGAGCTGTGGTCCTTGACCTTGACCTGTTTGTTCTCCCGGTCGATGGACTGGGCCTCGGTGTTGACCTGGACTGTGAACCCCTTTGTCTTCTGAAAAAAATCCGGAGTGCGCTTCACTCCCACCGGGGTCTCGTACAGGGTGTCCACGCTCTCGCAGTGCCCTTCGAGGTAATAGGGAATCCCGCAGGCCCCGAAGGACACATTCCCGGTCTTTTCAATCAGGGTCACATTGGCCTTGGGCTGCAAGCGCTTGACTCGAGCCGCAGTCTTGGGCCCGCATGCGACCCCGCCGATAACCAAAACATTTTGTGCTTCCTGGGACATAGATACCTCCTCGCCTGGTTTGCCGTCCTCTTCCGACATTTCATTCTCGGCGCACACAACCGAATGCGGCACCATCACATCCGGTGCCGCAGTGACCTCTTTCATCTTCTCAAGTCAAAATGCAAACCATGTGCCATTTATATGGGACCGGGCGGCTCCAGGTTGCGGTCGGGAGCAGGGTCAAAGGTCTGGATATGAGCAAGGGTCTCAGAGGCCCGCCTCCCCGCCCAGAGGAATCCATGCGGGAGGGCAGCCAGCCGGGACGGCTTGAGGCGGGGCGGCTATATATATTCCGCGGTTGTGCCCAGAATTCAGAAGGAACGTACACATGTCAAGAATCACATTAACATCTTAACACATACAGGCACCACCTCGAAGGCTCTTCGACACAGAAAGTGAAATTGCCTACATAAGAGTTTGCCGTCTCTTCTGTGTGCCGTGAGCGGCAGGCCCGCACATTTTCTTGGTCCCGCCAAAAGGGGGAAACCCGGCACTCACGTGTATGATATGCTCAGTCCATCTGAAGGCAATGTCCATCATGTGAGTGCCTGGAGGGGGCAGGGATCCCCCTTTGGCGGGGCTTAGAAAATACCGGGCCGAAAGTGGGCACACAGAAGAGACGGCAAACTCCAAAAATCCACAGGCTAC